>NZ_JAIWON010000013.1 GCF_020216885.1 Zymomonas sp.
ATGGGCTAAAAATTCTGTTTGAATAACCGTGAAACAACCCGTTTTTTCGTTTCTATAGAAAAGTATCTTTCGGGATAACCCTTGCCCAGCATAAGACGTGGACTGATTTTACCCCAGCCTTCTTTAGCAAGCGGGCGCAGCTTTCTGTTGTTGCCCCGCTGGTAAAAACATCATCGATTAAAATAATATCACGACCTGTTAATGATCTGTCCTTTTTTCGGATACGGAGGCCAAAAGCATTTTTTACCATTTGATGGCGTTGTTTAGGCGTTAAATGTCCTAGTGGTTTTGTAGAATGACGGCGATATAAGCTATCGCAATCATAGTCATAGCCGCTGGTCTTAGCGATATATTGCCCGATTAAAGCCGCTTGATTGAATCCACGCTGCCATAACCGCCAGCGATGAAGTGGCACCGGCATAATCAAAGGCGTTTCAACTGAAGATGTCTTGATATCCGGCAATCGATTTTTATCTGTTGAAAGGCCATTTTGAATTTTCTGGATATCTTCCCTTGTTGGCAAAAACCGCATCATCAATTTGGCCATGTCGCGTGCCAGCATGGTCTGCTTGCCATATTTACAGCGCAACACAAGCTGTCTTGAAATTTCGTCATAGGCTACCGCCGCATTCATCCTGTCAAAAGAAGGTGGATGCTGTAAACAACGGCCACAAAGCGGTTCATATTGCTGATCGCGTGGTAAAGGAAAACCGCATTGGATACAGGCTGGTTCGACTAAAAAATGAAGCGACTGCCAACATTCAACACAAAAACTATGATCAGCCAGAATGACCGCGCCACAATTTGGGCAGCGCGGCGGCAAGGCATAATCAATGACCGTTTTTAGCCCTGCATACGCGGCTTCAAGGCGTTTTTTAATGATGCTGATTTTGGTCATATTACCGACTAAAAAATACAAAAAGAGGCCAGATAAAACTGACCTCTTTTTTAAGATTGAGATTTTTGAAAAACCTTAATCTTCGGAAATTGGTTCATCCAGCATTTCGTCTGCGATTTCAGCCGTATTATGACGAATCATTTTCTCAATTTTTTCAGTCATTTCGGGATGTTCACGCAAGAAAGTCTTAGCATTTTCACGACCCTGACCAATCCGAATGGAATCATGGCTGAACCATGAGCCAGACTTGTCGATTATGCCAGCCTTAACACCCAGATCAAGAATTTCACCCATCTTGGAGACGCCTTCTCCATACATGATATCGAATTCAACCTGCTTGAAAGGCGGTGCCAGCTTGTTTTTTACCACTTTAACGCGGGTAGCATTCCCCACAATCTCATCGCGGTCTTTGATTTGCCCCACACGGCGGATATCCAGCCGGACACTGGCATAGAATTTTAAAGCATTACCGCCTGTTGTCGTTTCAGGGTTGCCATACATTACCCCGATTTTCATGCGGACTTGGTTAATAAAAATAACCAAAGTTTGAGAGCGGTTGATTGATCCGGTAATTTTGCGAAGCGCCTGACTCATCAAACGGGCTTGCAAACCAACGTGACTATCGCCCATTTCGCCTTCGATTTCAGCGCGAGGTGTTAAGGCCGCAACAGAATCGACAACCAATATATCAACAGCATTAGAACGGATCAGGGTATCTGTAATTTCCAGAGCTTGCTCACCAGTATCAGGCTGAGAGACGATCAGATCATCTGTATTAACGCCCAGTTTTTTAGCATAGACTGGATCGAGCGCATGTTCAGCATCGACAAAGGCCGCTGTTCCACCTGCTTTTTGTGCTTCGGCGATAGCATGAAGTGCCAAAGTTGTTTTACCCGAGCTTTCAGGGCCATAGATTTCGACGATACGGCCACGGGGCAAGCCACCAATGCCCAGCGCAATATCAAGGCCAAGCGATCCGCTGGAAATTGTGTCAATCTCGATTTTTTCGCGAGACCCCAAGCGCATAACCGAACCTTTGCCAAAAGCGCGGTCAATCTGCGCCAAAGCGGCTTCAAGGGCTTTTTGCTTGTCCATATTATTATCCTTACCGGAAGTCGTAACCTTATTTTGCGGAGCCATCGCTACCCCCCTTCTCCTATAACGTCTCTCTTAAGGCATCAACCGGCATAATGTCAGAATTGCGTCGAATATACCGGAACAGCATGAAGAACATAAGGTGAACATAGAGAGCGTAAACAGAATAGCAAGTCTTAACTGACAGAATTTAAAACTTGTTTTTCTGCTACCGAGAAAGCTGAAAAACAGCCTCCTCAGTAGCGGGTTTATTATCAAAGCTTTATGGGATAATCGGTAATTCAACCGAGCTTGCCTGATCCGGTGAATGCATGACCGTTTCTACGGTTGCCGTATAATCGGAAGACTTGGCGAACATAATATTTTCGACATAACGCTGCGGATTGCGATCATAAAGCGGGAAAAGGCTCGACTGGATTTGAACCATAATCCGATGTCCCGGCTGAAAAACATGATCAACAACCGGTAAGCGGAAGCGATATTGCTGGACTTTTCCGGCTGGAACCGGTGACGGCTTCTCAAAGCTGTTACGATAGCGGCCTCTGAAAATATCCATACTGATCGCCAGTTGATAGCCTCCCATTTTGGGATCAGAGGGCATCTCGTCAGGATAAACATCAATCAGCTTCACCACCCAATCAACATCACTTCCAGTTGTTGCGGCTAAGAGATTGGCGAAAGGCGCGCCTCTTAATTTTACTGGATGGTCGAGAACCGGCGTTTCATAGGTCAAAACATCGGGGCGGCTGGCGGAAAAGCGCTGATCTTCGACCAACCATTGTTTCCAACGTGTTGTATCGGCAAAGGTGATCGGCGTTGGCAGATAAGGCACCGGCTTTTTAGGGTCAGAAGTATATTGATCCGAAGGGGTATTGCCAGAAGTCGGTTTGGTAAAGGACAAAGCTGATTGTGCCTGTAAATAAAGCGGTGTGAGTTGTTTTTCCTTGTCCGTTTGCCAGTCGTTCAATTTATCCCAATGATTTTCACCGGTATTATAAATCAAGGCTTTAGGTGTTTCTTCTGCTGGCTGTTTATCTTTCAGATAGCGGTTAAAGAAAGGCAGTAATGTATCACGCCGGAATTGGAGCGCAGTATCCCCATCCCAATGTAAAGCCCCCAACGAAGAGCCATTATAATTGACCTGACTATGCCGCCAAGGCCCCATTACCAGATAATTGGTATCAATATGGCCTGCATTTTTGAGGGATTCAAAGCTATGGATAGCGCCCCACATGTCTTCTTGATCCCAGAGTCCTTGAATCCACATAGTTGGGACATGAGAAGGATGCGCGGCCACTAACTGATCTAAAGCCTGCCCTTGCCAGAATTTATCATAAGCCGGATGGATGCTTAGACGTTGCCACCAAGGAATTTGGTCAATACCCTCTTTTTTTGCCCAATTTCCTGCTGATCCGGTTTCAAGGAAAGCCTTGTAATCATCATAAGCACCATGTACAGGCGGTGCGCCTGTGCCTTTGGCAGTCATCTGTCGAAGGAAATAGTCAAAAGCGGCCTGTCGGAAAGCCCCGTAATGGAACCAGTCATCTCCCATCCAGCCATCCACCATTGGGCTTTCCGGTGCGGCGACTTTCAGCGCAGGATGTGGATTAAGCAAGGCCGCGACAACGGTAAATCCCTCATAAGAAGAGCCAATCATACCGACACGACCATTGCTTTCAGGAATATGTTTGGTCAGCCATTCAATCGTATCCCATGCATCGGTTGTATGATCGACTTTGGTCGGGTTTAAATCACCAACGGGTGGACGAGTGACGATATAGACACCTTCTGAACCATATTTGCCCCGCACATCCTGAAAAACACGAATATACCCGTCACGGACAAAAACCTCATCTCCCTCTGGTAAGGTTGCTAGCATAGAAGGACTGTCGCTGCGGCTTGTTCGACTAGACGCATCATAGGGCGTTCTTGTTAACAGGATAGGAAGGTTACGGCCGTTTTTCGGAACAACAATGACAGTATGTAATTTGACACCATCTCGCATCGGGATCATAACCTCCCGCTTTTCATAATCATAATGTGCAGTCGGTGCCGAAAAATGCATTGCGATATCGCCATTTTCTGGCCAAATCGTCTTGTCCGGTGCAGAGGATAAGGCTGGTATCGCTAAAATGGAGGTCAGCGAGGCAACGATACCACCTCGCATCAGATATTTTTTCATAGCCGATAAATTTATGCAGATCTTCAATCGAGACATAACCCCTCCCTGAAATTGACCCGACAGCTTAAATGTCAAAAAGAAAAAGAAAATACCTAATTCAAAAAAACAGATTCATAAATAAGGTGACAAGAGCCAGCAGATTCTGAAAAATTTCTGGCAACGAGCCGTAATATCTTGGATTTATCGCGATTTAATCGCAATCAAAGGGTCAAATCTAATCAGTGGAATTTGGAAATGGTCTATTTTTTGGGAGTTGATGCTGGAGGAAGCCATTGCCGGTCACGCTTGACCGATCATGATGGCCGTATTCTTGGTCATGCAGAAATCGGAGCAGCCAATGCCCGTATCGGAATTGCCAATCTTTGGCCTTTGTTGATGCAAGTGACTGAACTGGCTTGCCAAGAGGCTGGCTTGAATAAAGACGACTGGTCATCTGTCCATGCCGTTTTTGGAATCGCTGGTCTTTCTCGTCCGGGTTTGCAAAAAGCCCTTGAAGAAATGCCGTCTCCTTTTGCCACAACACGCTATACTGGTGATGATGAAATTGCTAATATTGGCGCACATCGGGGGCGTGACGGCGCTATCCTTATCTTAGGCACCGGCAGCATTGCGCATATCCGCATAGACGGAAAAAGCGAAACATTAGGGGGATATGGATTCCCTATTTCTGATGAAGCCAGTGGCGCATGGTTAGGCTTGGAGGCTATTAGGTATAGCCTAAGGGCTTATGATGACCGCCTTAAAAAAACTGTTTTGACAGAACGGATTATTCATCATTTTTCGGATGATGTCTTCGGATTGATCGCATGGATGGATGCCGCAACAGCAACAGATTACGCTCTTTTTGCCCCTTGGGTTATAGAAGCTGGCATAGAAGGTGACCCTGTAGCCTATTCTATCATCCAACAGGCCGTTGCCTATATCGAGAATTTCATTGAAGTCATTTTTCAAAAAGGGGCGGCGCATTGCTGTTTGATGGGCGGATTGGCGGCTCCCTTTATGCCATGGCTTTCAAATCATATTTCCTGTAAATTAAGCCCATCTCAAGGTGATGCTTTAGACGGCGCTTTAATTCTTTCAGGGCTAAAATTTTTAAAAAATTCTATGATTACAGATAGGTAAACAGATTTTTTCAGATGGAATATGAATATGACAGCCGAGTTTGATATTACCACCATTCTAACGGCTAAGGCCGATCAACAGGAAGCACTTCAGCAGGCTTTGCTACATTATGCCGACCAATCAAAAACAGAAGAAGGCTATCTAGCGTTTCACATTGGATACGACAAAAGCCAGCCGCCCCGCTTTATTCTGAACGAGCGCTGGCAAGACCATGCTGCTTTTTTAGCACATGAAAAAAGCGATATTTTTCAGGATTTTGCCAGTATGTTCAAAAGATTTCTGGACAAACCACTGTTATCCGTTTTTTCGGTGCCTTTAATAGATGGTTAGACCGCAGCTTCCAGAAATAAAGCGTCGCGCTCGGCAATGCAGCGATCAAAAAGAGCTTTATTCTCTGCTATATCTAAATCAAAATCAGAAGCGCTTGAAAATCCATCGGTTACTCTTTCCAATGCAGCAAAGCTTTCTGGTCTGATCTCATCCATATTTTCTAAAATAGCTTTCATTTCATCGAATTTTCCGGAGCAATGAAGCGCGATATCACAACCGGCATTAAAAACGCGTAGCGCCCGTGTTACCGGATTACCATCCAAAGCATTCATGCCGATATCGTCGGACATAAGAAGGCCTTTAAAACCAATTTTTTCGCGAATAATATCTTGGATAATTTTTGAAGAATAGCTGGCACAATTTTCTTTGTCCCATGCCTGATAAATAATATGAGCGGTCATCGCCATTTTGGCGTGACGTAAACGCTGAAAAGGCTTGAGATCCCGTTCCAATATTTCAATAGGACTATCAACCACCGGCAAGGCTTTGTGACTGTCTACTTTGGCTTGCCCATGTCCTGGAATATGTTTGATAATGCCGCAAACGCTGCCTTTTGCCAGCCCGTCTAAAACCGCCTGTCCTAAAGCTCCAACTTGTTCAGGATTATGACCAAAAGAACGGTCTCCGATGATGTTATCACCTTCGGGATCGCGAATATCCAATAACGGCATACAATCGACATTGATGCCAACATCCTGCAATAACAAAGCCAGTGCATGACTATTAGCGCGCACAGCCTCAATCGCACTGACGGGGGCTTTTTGATAAAGCGCATCAAATCGAGCAGCAGCAGGAAAAACTGGCCAAACAGGCGGTTTCATTCTGGCGACCCTGCCGCCTTCCTGATCAATCAGGATTGGAATATTCTGTCGACTATTGGCTCTTAAATCTGCCGTCAATTTCTTTAATTGCATTCTGTCTGTAATATTTCTCTGAAACAGAATATAACCGGCAGGCTCATATTGACGGAACAGCTTTTTTTCCTGATCTGATAAACGAGTATCAGCAATACCAATAAAAACAGGTTTCATTTTATATCCTATTAACCTTTAAACCAATCTTGATTAAAAATTTAGGTCAAAAGCTCTTCCAATACGCCTTTCCAGATAGAATCTACTTAATGCATTGCCATTGATAGACCAAAAAAGGGAAAAACATGATTGTTTCTGAAGTGAATTTTGATGGTTTGATCGGTCCTACCCATAATTATGCGGGTTTATCACGGGGAAATGTTGCCAGTGCGCTCCATGCCGGTCAGCCATCTTATCCGCGGCAAGCGGCGCTTCAGGGGCTAGAAAAAATGAAAAGCCTGATGGATATGGGGCTAACCCAAGGGGTGTTTTTACCCCCGTTAAGGCCAGTAACGCACTTGTTGCACCATCTTGGATATAAAGGCGATGACAAAACTATTTTGAAACAAGCCGCGAAGGATGACCGGCTTTTATTTAATAATCTCTGCTCTGCTTCTTCGATGTGGGCAGCCAATGCCGCAACGGTTATTGCCGAATTTGACAGCCATGATGGCCGTGTTCACTTTATAACAGCTAATCTGGCAACGATGCTACATCGTCATTTGGAAGCGCAAACGACCTATGCCCAGCTAAACCAGATTTTTTCGAATAGCTGTTTTTTTGCTATGCACCATCCCTTACCTTGCGGGCAGCATTTCAGCGACGAGGGTGCTGCAAACCATATGCGGATTACCTCTGCACATGGGCGCACTGGAATAAATATTTTTGTCTATGGCGAGAAAAATGATATTTATCCGGCAAGACAAAAACTGAGGGCAAGTCAGGCAGTGGCTCGATTGGGAGAGGTGAAACCCGATCTGGCATGGTTCATCCCCCAGAAAAAAGAGGCCATTGCCAAAGGCGCTTTTCACAATGATGTTGTTGCCGTGGCTAATGAATATGTCTTGCTGGCACATGCCGAGGCTTTTGAAAATCAAGGCGAATGGATAAAGCGGATAGCCGAAAAAATTGACGGTTTTATTCCGATTATTATTGATACTATTACCTTGGAACAGGCTGTTAAAAGCTACCTGTTTAATAGCCAAATTGTTACCTTAAAAGACCGGACAATGGCGCTTATTTTACCTCAAGAAGTAAAAAACGATCCCGCAGTTTGGGAAACGGTCAACCGGATTATCAACGGTAACAATCCAATTAAAAAAGCAGTTGTGGTTGATGTCCGTGAAAGTATGGCAAATGGCGGAGGGCCTGCCTGCCTAAGATTGCGGGTTCCGCTATCGAAAGCCGCTTTGGAAGCCGTTGATCAGCGCTTTATCTTGACACCAAAAAGATGGGAAAAACTTTATCAACTCGTTGAAAATTTCTGGCCTGAAAAGATTACGCCAGATGACCTTGTTCTTCCCGAATTATGGAAAACAGCGGTCAGAGCGCATTGGGCTCTGACCAGTTGGTTAGGTTAATAATCTTTTGAATAACGCAAACTTACATTGGATGACCCGAAGCTACTGGCTTCACTGAGAAGCGACAGGGTTCGGGTCAGAGATATTCTGATCTGGGTTGCTGTAAAACCATGGGTATCAGTAATCACTTCCATATAGACATTTTTGAAGAGATATTTTCCGGCTGCCAAAGAAGTGCCTTGGCCAGTCGAACTATTCGCCCCAACAACCCTTAATCTATCAATGCCAATCACGGAACGCAGTTTATCCAGTGGATCAAAGCCCTTGCCGCCTGTCCGAAGTGTATTCAAGGCTGCTGCCAATTGTACGGCCTGAACGGCTGACAAACTGGTTACAGAAGAACCGAACAGCAAGCGCGACAGGATTTCATCCTGCGCCAATGACGGTGAGGATGAAAAAGTAATTTCCGGTTTATTGGCGAAACCACCAATCTTTACCGTAGCGGTTATATCATCGACTGTTGCCTCGGCTGTAATATCAAGTGCCGGATTGGGTGGATTTCCGCCTGTAAACTGAATTTCACCATGATCGATATCGAAACGCCGGCCAGCAAAACTATAGGTGCCTCGGATAACCCGCATATCGCCTGTGATATTGGGAGCAGTGGCCGTTCCTCTGACACGTAAATCGGCTTCCCACTCGGACTCCAAGCCCATACCTGCAACAAATAACTGATCAGGCGCAGAAATCCGAATATCCAGCTTCCACGCCGATGCCAACATAGAAGCCGAGGCTGAAGATTCTTTCGCCTCATGAGCCGCTGCGTCTTCAACCTGTCCTTTACGTTTAACACCGGATAAGTCGTGAACCGTTTCCTTGTTGTCCATGATAAAACGATAACGGGTTTCAGGTAACTTCAACTTACCTTTAATAGAACCGCCATCCTTACGATTACTTGTGATATCAAGGTTACCAGAAACGGTTGATTTCATTTCGTCGGCGCGGGCAAGCGTTGCCTTTTCTAATGTAATATTCAAAGCTGAATCATAATCGCTTGCCGCATCAAAGCTGACATAACCCTTAGCCGCGACTGTGCCTTTACCGGCTTTGCCTGTCATTTTGTCTAAAAAGAATTTTGATTGGTCAAAATGCCCATCAACATCAATTGAAGAGACAAGCGTATCATAGCTGCTATTTTCATAACGTAATGATCGGCCTCGAATAAGCCCTGTTAAAACAGGCGCTTCAACCTCACCGGAAATATCAGCGGCGATGGCCATGGGCCCCCTTATAGATTGACCACTGACACCACTCATTGACCATAAAATATCGGCATCAGCATTATAGCGAATGCCGCCACTTAATCGGCCTTTTCTTAAAGCCTCTATCCAATCAACCTTATGTTGTTTCTCACGGGTATAATTAGGCGTAACGCCCAGCCGCATTTGCCCGATCATTGTCTGCTTTTGGCGGATTACGGCTTCAGAGACCAAACCATTTTTATCATTGGTGGCGGCCACGACCAAATTAATAGGTTGAGATAATCCGGTAACAGAAACCCGCGTAAAATTATTTAAAGCCAAGCGAGCGGATATCTGAGGAATATTACCCGTCAAATCAGCATTCGCTACAGCTGACAGTTGGCCTCTTAAATTGATTTCAGGCCACAATAGATTGGCTTCAGATAAATCGATATCGGCCATTTGAAGCGCGGCATAACTATTTTGCCCACCATAATGGCCGGATAGATCGATGTGCCCTTTGGGAAGCTGGATCACTATTTTCGATATATCATAGCCATTTTTACCAGAACGGATTTCAACAGGCGCAGCCATATGCCAGTTGAGATGGGCGATATTTCCTTGCGCATTGGCTCTAACAACATCCGCAGAAAAACTGCTGTGAATAGCAGCATTAAATGGGACAGGAGAAGCCCCCGCTGCGGGTAAGTTACCCTGTAAGGTGAGACCACCCTCCCCTTGCTCTTTTTGATAAAAAGCGC
>NZ_JAIWON010000014.1 GCF_020216885.1 Zymomonas sp.
GTCCAGCGGCTTGTTTTAATAGAAAATCATTATAGCGAATATTATTCAGCAAGGCTTCGACTTGAAAAGACGGATCTGTAGAAAAAACAGCCTTTCCTCTTAGCCGTCCGCTTTCAATGTCAATCGGCTGACCATAGGCGAAATGGGCTTTGTCGATAGTAATATCGGCATTAACGGCTTGTATCGCCTGTTCTTCTGTCAGGCGAATGATACCATCCAACCCATGCCCGTTCAGTTCAAATTGCCCGTGATAAAGGTTACTTTTTGTTTGAGCTAAATTGCCATTAACGGTTAGACCCAAAGCCGTTGCCTTGATTACAGGGTGAGAAACCATGCCCCCGACATCAAGGGTCATGGCACCATAGCTTTTTGACTTGCCCCGAACAAAAAGATTGATATTGCCTTTGGGCTGGTATCCACCGTTACCCTCCAGATGGAATTCTGGAGACGCAACGCTAAATCTTGGCATCCTTATATTACCCATGGCATTGGCGATCATATCTGTCCGTAAAACGGCTTCACCCCCGAAAGCTTTTGCTAAAGCCGGTTTCTGCCAATCACGTCCCTTGATCATCATCTCACCGACCATGCCTAATCCCCCGTTTTTTTCGGGCTGAAGATGACTATCAATTGTCAGGCTTAATCGGCCAATACCGTCTATTTTATAAGGATCAATCCCACCTTTAACCGCTGCACGCCATTTTTTGGTCACCAAATCTATAATGATTGTGGTGTTCGCATGAATATACCGACTACTTATATTACTGTGATCAACTCGCAAAACATGATCGCCATAATTGATCGCACCTTCTATTTTTAAATTTTCCAGTAAATTGACTAAACGCGAATCAAGACCTGAAATTTTGCCAACAGATAATCCCATAGGCATGGATAAATGATCGCCATCTACCAGCATTTTACCTCTGGATTGAATATTCTCGGCAATCTTTTCCTGCCAACCGATCTGACCAGCCTTTAACCGCCAATCAATGTTAGGCGATCTGACAAGACCCGATAGCACTGAAGAAAATGTAAAATTCTTAAAGGACAAATCATCGCCAAGAAATTTCTGACTATTGGGAATAGCTAGATCGACCGACATGTTATTAAAGCGGTTTGATTTCCAATCGACACCCCCAAGAGCCGTAAGACGAAACATTTTCCCAGTAATAGCCCCTCGAATATCGACAATATTTTTATGATTATGGGTTGTCAGATCAATCTGTAAGCCTTTTTTAAAGAAAGTCTGCAATGAAGGCTGATCGGGTAATAATTCACTGGGATAAACTGCTCCATCCAGATGAACAGACCCATTTTTGTTATGTATTTTCCAGTCCAGTAATTTCTTATCGCCTGATTGTGCCTGAATATAACCGCGCCAATCCTGCCAATTCCCTTTTCCGGCGGTATCCATCGTAAGCGGTTTACCAAGGCGGGTCAGGCCATCCACAACCCCGCCAACAGGAGCATGTAAATGCGCTTCAACAACCAAAAGATTGGCCGCTGGCTTGGCATCAAATTGTAAAGAGAGTCTGTCTCCACCGCTGATATCTTGTCCTTTGTCCGCTCCAGCATCCGCCTTGACGGTTATCTGCCCTTTTATCAAAGCAAGCCGCCCATGCATGTGCAAACGATGATTTTGGCCGTCCAGATTTTTAGAAATATCTATTCTATCTAGATGTATCTGATCGATATCCAAATGGATGTTGGGCAACAAAGGCGCATCAGGATTTGATTTTGTCGGTTTTAGTTCTGGATTCCGTAAGACTTCAATTCTAGGCGCATGGAGTTTTTTGATGGTGATAATGCCATAGCGATAATCTAATGGCCGCCATTCGACGAATAGTGAAGAGGCATTAAGAAAACGCCCATGCTGATCATCGACCTTGATATCGACCAAACGAAAGGCCTGATAAATAGAACCATCGATACGTTGTATTTTAATTTTTAAGCCTGATTCTGTTGTATATTTATTGATATAACGAACAATAACCCGATGGCCAGTAGACGTATCTAGAAACAAAATAAGCGCGGCGATAAAAAGCGCAATCCCAGCCAGAAAAACGCATCCCCATCCCAAAATATGTTTCAAATTTTGAAATGGCGATATCTTATTTGAATTTGCTTCGGTGTTTTCAGGTTGTCCGACTATATTCGGATTCTTTTCCTGAATAGAATTCGAAGAAGTTTCCTGCTTTTCTGGATTGTAATCTTGATCCGTCATTAGAAAGCCTGACCGATCGAAATATATACTGAAATACGCGATTCTCCAGGCTGCCGAGCTATAGGTGTCGCAAGGTCAATGCGGAAAGGGCCAAAAGCGGTATAGTAGCGTGCGCCCAAGCCAGTACCAAATCTTAAATTATGGAAGGTTGGGATAGCATCTTTATATACCTGCCCTGCATCAATAAAAGGCACAAGACCAAAATTACCAAAACGGTAACGCACTTCAAAAGCCAGCTCTTCTTCTGATAATCCGCCCACGGCATCTTTATATGGGTCTTTGGGGCCTAACTGCTGATAACCGTAACCACGGACAGAGCCGCCGCCACCTGCATAAATCCGACGAGAGGGCGCTAGCTCTTGAACCGAAGCACCCTCAATAGAGGCAACGCGAAACCGACCAGCTAATACAACATTATCTGCTACAGGGTAGTAACCGCTCGCATCGAAAAGCATTCGGACATAGCCACGCAGTCCAGAACCGATTGAAGTTTCAGGACTCAAACGCATATTCAAGCGGTAACCTTTAGTTGGATTCATCAAATTGTTGGAACGATCATATCCCAATTGCCCAGGAAGCGCCGCGATCAGATAAGAACGGGTTAGCCTTTCGGATTGGGAGAAATCATAACTCCGCTCGTTGGTCTGTGTTAATTCGGCTCCGATAGAATAAGTCCAGCGCTTTTGCCATAACTGGGTGGATTGTCGCGACAAGCTCCCTCCGAGAGAAAAGCTATAACCATTATAAGCGTCGTATCTCTCCCGACCTGCAGTCAGACCGATTTGAATAACACGGTCTCTTGCTCCAGCATTATTTCGGTTAAAAAGAGCAGAAAGCTGTTGTTGGCGGGTACCTAAAATCCCCGAAAAAGTTAATGATCCCTCGGGTGGAAAATAATTACGGCTGATCCAGCTACCTTGTGCCTTAAAGCCCTCACCCGTGCCATAACCACCCGTAACAGCAATGCTGTGTTTCTTTCCTCGTCCCTGTCGAACGTCAAGATCCACTATTTCGCTTCCATCTTCTCGTCTTCGACCTGTTGCAATCGGCTCAACTGAAACATGAGAAAACAGATTGGTTGCCGCTAGAGCTTGGCGGAGATCATCAACCATCTGGCTATCATAGCGCTGACCTTCTTTAAAACGCGCGATATGAGAGATATGTTTGGCATCCAAAACAATATGCTTATTGTTGCTAACGATGATAGAGCCGTAAGATCCAATATTTCCTGCATCTACCGGTAATGTATAGTCACCCGTATGCGTTTCATCATCCAGCAGAATTATCCGATCACCAATCTTTGCAAAAGGATAACCATAATGCGGCAGAGTTATAAGAATATTATTTTCAGCTTGCTCTATATGGGTCGCAATAATCGGATCTCCCCTATGCAAATTTAATGCGACACGGGCAATTCTTAGGGGTTCATCCTCACTGCCGGTCAAATTTATTTGTCCTAGCTTGTAGATCGAACCGGCATTAACATCATAGTGAACATTATACCGCCCTTTTTCTATCGGGGTAATAGAAAGAGCTGCTTTGCCATCATAATAGCCTTGGGATCGCAAAATCCGGTTAATCAACTCTTGGTCATTGGTTGCTCTGGCACCAATAACCGATAGGCTATCAGCCTTATTCTTATTCGACAGTAAAACAGAATAGTTTTTGAAAGCCTGATCCGTATCGATATTGCTGAGACCTTTGACATCTACCTTATAACGAAGATCGTCACTTTCTTTGGCAAGAACCACATGCTCATTCATATCGGGCATAAAGTGAGAAAGGTCAGGCAGTGGTTCCGATAAGGCAGGGTCAAGCGTAACAGAAGTTGTCTCTTTGATGTTCGGTGCCGTTTTTTCTTCTGACACCTCAGAATTAGGCAAGATGTTATTCGGCTCTGAAACACTTTCAGTGTTTAAAGCCTTGATTCCTTTGCTATCAGAATTTTCTTCTTGAGATGAAGATTTTGATATTCCTAAGGGTATATGGGGCGATTCCTCTGTTTTAGAGGCTTCTATTGAAGGTTGAGACAACGTCGGCAGATGATCAAAAAATGACGGATTAAAAGGGTCAATGACGGCATCAGGTGATGCTGCTTTATTACTGCTATCCGTTTTTGGCGTAGATACGTCTTCAGCATAGGCTGAAAGCGACATCAACCCGACAGAAAGTAAACATATACGATGTATCCGACGGAAGTGATGTCTAAAAAACATTATTTTGGCCGACGAAGCAGTTCCAATCCTTTACGCGCTGAAAAATAATAGCCTTTTCCCCCATCCTTTTTACGTATTTTATTCTGCGCGGCTGGCAGAAATATTTCTGCTCTTAAACCGCCTTCTTGACGATTGGTTAGAGACAGTTTGCCCTCTTCTCTTTTTACCGTCCGCTCGACAGTCGCCAATCCTAGCCCAAGGCCAGCTGTATTGCGTTGGCGGGCTGTATCCAATCGCCGGAAAGGTTGCAAGACTTGTTCGATCTGATCTTCTGGAATGCCAGGTCCGGTATCATCAACTTGGATATACACCCCACTTTGATCATGATGAAAGCGAACAATCGCCTTTTTCCCATAATGAAGAGCATTTTCGATCAGATTACTGATGGCTCGTTTCATAAGAAGAGGACGCGTTGTTACATCATAATGGGAAGGTCCTTCATAAGAAATATCTTTTCCGGCATCTTTAGCCGCATTGACCAAGGTTTCAATAATCGCCACAATATCAGTTAATCTTTTGACTTCGGGATCTTGATCACCGCGCAGAAATTGCAGAACAGATTTAATCATCGTGACCATCTCTTGGAGATCGGCATCTACAGCTTCACGGATGTCATCTTCTTCAATAAAACTTGCCCGTAATTGTAATCGGGCAAGTGGTGTCCGTAAATCATGGCTAACGGCGGCCAGCATTTCGGTTCTTTCCCGTAGCATATGCTCAATGCGCATTTGCATCTGGTTAAAGGCCTGCGCAACATGCCGTAATTCTTTAGGTCCTGTTTCTTTGAATATATGCTGTTTTCCATCACCAACCTTGGCAACGGCTTTGGAGAGAGAGCGCAAAGGTGTCACAAAGGCTTGGATAATTAATCCACCGACTAATCCAGCGCCAATAACAAGAATAATAGCTGTTGTGAGGCGGTTAGTCAGCCAAGGCATCGCTGGATTGGGTACCAATGTTTGAAAAATGAGCCAGCTTCCATCGGATAGCTTTATTTGCCCTAGCAAGTGATCCCGTCCCAATTTAGGAGCAAGATCTATATGAATATCCATGGGCAATATTTGGGAATCATGGCTTAGAATTTGACCTTGGATCAAATCAACTAAGTGGCTGTCGCTATTGATATGAATATGTTTAATTTGATCGCGAGACCAAAAAAAACGGATGTCTCTATTAGAAAAATTATTGGCAATCATCGAACGCCGTGACGGCCTATCTTGATTGATAATCCGCCTTGCAACCAGCACCCGTTCGGTAATAGCCTGAGTGGCATCCGCAACATAGGTAAGTTGGCTCGCCTCTTCCGAAAAGACGAGGCTGAGCAATAATTCAAGCAACATCGTTGCCAAAAGAACAATCGCAATCCTTCCGGCTAAGCCCGGCGAAAGCTGCCTAAAAAGATTATGAGACCACCTCAATCCTGCGAAACCGGTACTGTAAACATATAGCCGACCCCTCGAATGGTGCGTATCATGTCAACAGCCCCTGTTTGGCTAGACAATTTACGACGCAATCGACTGACTAAAACATCAATACTCCGGTCAGAAGCCTCGCTTAACCGACTGCGAGATAATTCTAACAGCCGTTCACGCCCGATGACTCGTTGTGCATGTTGTAAAAAGGATAAGAGCAGATCAAATTCGGCACCTGACAATTCGACACCAGCCCCTGTCGGGGAATGAAGTTCACGGCGATCAGGATCAAGTACCCAGCCTTCAAAATGAATAAGGTGACTTTGTGGATTCCCATCGGCTTCTTTAACCGCTTGACTGCGACGCAAAACGGCACGAACTCTTGCTACCAGTTCTTTTTTACCAAAAGGCTTCGGGATATAATCATCCCCACCCAGTTCTAACCCAACAACTCGATCTGTCTCGTCATCGCGCGCACTCAAGAAAATAACCGGAATTGCCATATATTGGCTGTTACTGCGTAATTCGCGCGTTAGATCCAACCCGTTTTTGCCAGGCAGCATGACATCCATTAAAATAAGATCGACCGTTCGGCTTTGTAACTCTTCCCACATTTCTTCGCCAGAGCCTACTGGACAAGGTATGTAGCCATTCTCTTTCAGCACGCGAGCAATTAACGCCCGTAAAGAAGCATCGTCTTCGACGATCATAATCGTCTGGCTTGCCATGCTTTTTCCCCTATATTCTATTGGTTCTTATATTTTATCTTTGGGTATTGTTACCAGATGCCCATCTTCGACTGACCGATAAAAACAACTTTTTGCACCCGTATGGCAGGCCGGTCCCATAGGGATAACTTTCAACCAAAGGGTATCCTGATCACAATCAATACGGATTTCCTGTATTTTCATGACATGACCGGATTCTTCTCCCTTACGCCAGATTTTTTTGCGAGAGCGTGACCAAAAGGTAGCCTCTTTTGTTGCTATACTCAGTTCAAAGGATTCTTTGTTCATATGGGCGACCATCAATAAAAGGCCGGTCTTTGCATCGGTCAAAACCGCTGTAATTAAACCCTTTTCATCCCATGCAGGATTTAATTTATTCCCATGATCTTGATCATTTTGCATTCCGCTGTTGCCTTTATTGCCATAAAATATTGGGGTAAGATCATACCATAAATTTTACATTTTTGTAAAAAGTCCGACCATCTCAACATGCAAAGACCATGGGAATTGTCCAACTGGCTTAACCCAATGTAATACCCATCCAGCTTCCAAAAGTGTTTTAGCGTCACGGGCAAAGGTTGCAGGGTTACAAGAAACGTAAACAATCCGCCCATTAGGCAATGCCGCTAAATTGGCTATTTGCTCTTTTGCACCAGCCCTTGGCGGATCAAGGATAATACATTCGAACCGAACCAACTCATCTTTTTGCAACGGGCGGCGGAATAGATCGCGATGCTCGACAAAAACAGCCTTTCCAGCAAGGGACGAAGCCTGTTTTAAGGCAAGAACAGCATCACGCATACCTTCGGCTGCATAGACACGTTTATCTTTTTCAAAAGAAAGAGCAAAGGTTCCTAAACCCGAAAAAAGGTCAGCTACAAAACGGGCTGCGCCAACAGCCTCTTTGACCGTATGGACTAAAGTCTGTTCGCCATCCTTTGTTGCCTGTAAAAAGGCATGTGCAGGCAATGCAACAGGTACAGCGCCTAGTGTTACAGTAACCCGTTCCGATTCCCAACGGGTTTCAACGCCATAGCCTTGGTCGATTGAAAGACGAGCGAAACCTTTCTCTGCTGCAAAAGCGGCAATTGCTTCGGTTGCCTCAAGCGTTTCAGGGAATGGCATAACAAGCAAGCAGTCAATTCCCTGATCTGCTAACGTCATTTCTATCTGTGCTAAAGATCGTGGAGCCAGCCATTTTTGCAAAAAACTACGCAAATCGATGGCGGCCTTGAACAGATTTTTATCCAACAAAGGACATTCAACGATATCCACCAATTGGTGGCTAGAGGTTTTGTTATAGCCCAAGGTCAGCTTTTTACCGGCCTTAAAGGCTCTCAAAGCTACTCTTCGGCGGCTATAAGGGGGCGACAAATGAGCTGTTTTTAACGCGGGAGCCGGTAAAGCTTGCTGATGGAAAGCCTCGGTTATCCGGTCGGTAAGAAAATTTTTATAAACCTCTTCATCCGCATATTGTAAACGGCAACCGCCGCAGACAGAGAAATGCCGACAAACGGGTTCAATATGATGCGCACCGAATTCTAATTTACCGTCATCGGATATATAGTCATCGGGAACCGAATTAGGGACAAATTGCCCATCTTCAGTCACACCATCTCCCTTTGATGCCAAGCGTATAATCTTTTTCATGAGGCTACGGTTACTTCCACAAAGGCTGAACGAAGGTGATGGATCAGGTCATCAGCAATCATACCCGGACCGGCTAGGCGTGCGGCTTCACCATGCAACCACACTGCGGTACAGGCAGCATCGAAGGGATCCATACCACGCGCTAACATAGCGCCACAGATACCGGAAAGGACATCACCGGTTCCAGCATTAGCCAACCATGAAACGGCGGGTTGAGAAATCGCTGCGCGACCATCAGGGGTGGCAATAACAGTATCGGCTCCCTTCAAAACGACAACCAAACCCGATAACGCCGCCGCTTTGGTTACTCGGGTCAGCTTATCGCCACTAATCCCTGCAAACAGACGCTTAAACTCGCCTTCATGGGGGGTAATAATCGTTGGTTGTTGGATATTGCGTAAGCAATCCAAGCCTTCACGACTTAATAAAAATAACGCATCAGCATCCAATACCAAGGGGTGAGAGGTGTCTAAAGCCATCGAAAGGCGTTGAACGCCTAATTCATCTCGCCCAAGTCCAGGGCCAATAACAAGCGCATTGATACGTTCATCCGCTAAGGCTTCACGGCTCCATGAACGATGTACCAAAGCCATGGGGCCCGAAATGGTCTCACCGCCTAACAGAGCAACATAACCCGCCCCTGCCCGCTGTGCTGCAACTGCAGATAAAAGCGAAGCTCCGGCCATAGCACCAGCTGTAATCGCGACATAACCTCTACTATATTTATAATCAGCGGGTGTTGGTGCCGCTAAACGGGGTTTGGGTATTTCGATCAGATCAGGATTTGATATGGTCAGGTCAATATCCCCGACTGCAACCCGACCACAAATAGTCGAGGCTGGTTCCAAACGGTGAGCTGGCTTTAATGCCCCGATAGCAATTGTCAGATCAAAAGCAGGAATATCAGATAATAAACTGCCTTTATCCGTATCGACCCCACTTGGGACATCAATGGCGACGCGCAGCGATGCGGCTTTCGACAAAGCTCTTAATTTTGATAATAAGGCATTATCCAACGACCGAGACATGCCAATGCCGAACAAAGCATCTATAAGCAAAGGTGCTGCTTCGGCATCATCCAAAGAAGTAACTTTGCCAGAGAAAAGAGAACGGGCTTTTTTTGCCGCATCAGTCTTTGGCTCACTATAAGCTGCAACCGAGACAGGGATCCCCCATTCTGCCAAATAACGGGCAACCACATATCCATCGCCACCATTATTGCCGGGGCCACACAGGATTAAAGCAGGCATGTTTCCAGCAAAAGAGCGTGTGATAGAAGCGGCAACCTTACCAGCTTTGTCCATTAAATCATCTACTGAGCTACCGCATTTCATAGCCGCCATTTCTGCCGCTCTCATTGCCTGTAGTCGTAAAATAGGACGAGGATTTAGCGCGGATGATCTGATCAAACGATCATGCTGTGGCAATGTTTCTAATTTGGATATAGTCATAGCTATGGCGCTCACTTCTGGCACCGGAATTTTTAAAATTCACATAACAGAGAAATAAACACTTACCCTTGCTATGATGCAAGGATAAGGCCTCAAATTGAGGACAAGAAAAGGTCTAAAGCCCTGTTTGTGCATCTTCCGGTATATCGAACTAATACCTTAAATTTAATATCTTATGTTTAGCGCCTATATGGATGATATCTATCGCGTCAACAAGGGTAATAACTTCCCCGATAGAGAAAAGAAATATGCCTGTAATAACAGGATAAAAAAACTTGATTTCCATATTAAAAGTGGAAAGCTAAAACACATAGATTTT
>NZ_JAIWON010000015.1 GCF_020216885.1 Zymomonas sp.
TAGCCTTTGGTGTCTATCAAATATTTATTATTTATTTTTTAACGAGGTAAGCGTTTCGTTAATAGCCTTTTGCAAAATTGCGCACCAATTTCCGATTGCATTAGCCTCTTCCAACATATCCTGCCTTATTTCAAAAAGCAGGTAGGGAATACGGTTATTTTCTGCATGACGATTCATCGTCGTATTCAAAATACGGCCAGAGTAAGGTTCGTTTTCGCCAACAACAAGTTGGGCTTGCTTTAATAACGGAATGACAATCTGTGTCGCTCGGTCATCATTATTGTAGAGCAAACCGATCTGCCATGGTCGATAACAATTTAGGTTGCTTTTCAAGCAAGGCGTAAAACTATGTAAAGAGATAATCAGCTGTGGTCGCTGTTTGTGAATAATATCATCAATATGTTGATGATAGGGACGATAGAAACGGGACAAACGAGCTTCTTTTTCATCACTGCTCAAGCCTGTATTCCCGTGAATGACATAGCCATCAGAAATGGCGGGCATCAGCCCTAAAAAATCATTCTCATCACGGTTGAGATCGACAACCAATCGAGATTGGGCAGCAAAAACCCCGTTGCATTGTAACGCCAGACATAGCTGCTCGCCTAATGTCTGAACGCCTTTATCAACGGCCACATGCTCATCATATAATCTTTTGTCGATTCCCAAATCAATATCTTCAGGGACAAAAGCTGAAGCATGATCAACAATCAACAAAATAGAAGAGTCATTTCCTATGATATCATGCCAAGCTTGATAAGACACAACTCAACCTCTATCGATTTACGCTTAAGAAAAACACAAAAAACCTTATAGACGATCTTATATCACCTATAAGGTTTTTATTTAGATTAACTTTAATTAATTACTTTTAATTTTTACAATATTTTAAATAATTTTTAGAATTTTAATTATCGTTATAGATTTATCGTAATAATGACGACAAAGCCCACCACTCTGGATGGTCAATATTTAATTTTTTGTAGGCAGTATCCCGCTCTTCAATTTCATCGAAAAGGGCGAAACAGGTTGCTCCCGATCCTGACATGCGAGAAAAACTGACCCCTTTTTGTTGTTGTAACCACTCAACGACTTCCCCAATAATCGGCAATATTTTCCTTGCAGGTGGCTCCAAATCATTACGCCCAGATCGGGCGGCACCTAATATAGACCCATCGCTATCCAACGCGCCTCGATCAATACCATCCCAGTTTTTAAAAATCATTGGGGTCGAACAGGATACTCTGGGATTTACCAATAATAGGGGTTTCTCTTCTAAAGACCGATCATCAATCTGTGTCAGTTTCTCGCCAACACCCTCTCCTCGCACTAAACAAGAATCAACACAAGCAGGCACATCTGCACCCAGATTACTGGCAAGAGATAAAAGTAATTCATGGGGAATTTGATAATGTTGCCCGATCATCCGCAACATAGCCGCAGCATCAGCTGATCCGCCGCCGATACCAGCTGCAACAGGCAATCTTTTATCAAGAATAATAGAAAATCCAGCGGGTATTTTATTGGGACAAGTCTGCCGTAAAGCCGTGACAGCTCTTAAAACAAGATTGTCTTTATTGGCTTCTAACCCTTCTGAAAAAGGACCAATAATCGTCAAATTATCTTCTGTATCATTCACTTCAGCTTGGAGAATATCGCCATCTTTAGCAAAAGCAAAAATAGTCTCTAATGCGTGATAACCATTCGGCATTTTTTCCCGCACATGAAGCGCCAGATTAATTTTGGCATAGGCTATTTCTGTTAGCTTGGGCACCGCAAACACTTTCCTAATAATGACGTCACATTCCTAAAATAGGGCTATAACGGATTAGGAAAACTCTGCATCTGTTTTCTAAACAACTTTAGTCGGAATTTTTTAAAACCGACAATGAATAACTTAAAAAGGACAAAATACCGGTATTATTCCATGAAATTTTTTCACAAAAAATCTTCATAAATTAAAAATAGTTATTCAAAATTTCTTTATAAGAAAAATACTCCCCAAAAATCATCCAAATATTCAGTGTACTTAGATGATTTTATCCTCAAAAATTTTTGAATAACTATTTTTAAGGTGCCGCTAAATCAGAGGTTAAACCTAATTCTATTTTTTTCTTAATGCGTGATATTGATTTTTCTTCTGCCGTTACTAGCGAAGCTTGCCACGAATAGCGGGCTTCGAAATGCCGCCCAGCCGTCCAATAGGCATCTCCTAAATGCTCGGAAATCGTAGATTCCTGCGGTGCGTTTTGAACTGCTTTTTCTAGAACTAAAACCGCGGTGTTAATGTTACCCGAAAGATATTGGCTCCAGCCGAATGAATCAACAATCGCAGGATCAAGCGGCATCGTTTTCAAGGCCTTCATAATCAACAGGCTTGCGTCTTGAATATTTTCACGCTTCTCTAATTGTGAATATCCCAGGGTATTCAAAGCAATAGGGTTTTCTGGTGCCAAAGAAACAGCCTGTTGATAGGCCGCTTTTGCTTCCGGCCAACGGCCGGCAGAATCTAACAAAGTGCCTTTCAATATCCACATTTGCCAATCTTGAGATTTTACACGTTCAACATGCGCCAAAGCGGCCAAAGCTTCATCAAAATGTCCGGTATCGCCTTCTATTTCAGCTAAATTATACCAGTCTTCAACGGTCGCATCGGGTTGCAAAACAACATGGCGAGCAAGATTGAGTGCCATATCTTTTCGTCCTTCTTGTAAGAAGAAGGATATTTTCATCGAATTAGCCAGATTATAAAAAGGATCGTCAGCAGAAATATGATCCAGAGCAATTCTGGCATCGGATAACTGTCTGATAGAAGATAAAATTTCAGCTGTGACCAGCCAACTCTCTGGATTATTAGGTGTCATCCAAGAAGATGCACGCCCTAATCCCAAGCCAATAGGCTTCATCAGACTTTGCTTGTCGCCCATAAAAGAGGCAAGGCGAAGAAATAATTCAGAAAGACCAAGTTCGGCTGTCAGCTTAGTGGGGAATGCTTTAGGGTTCTTTTCCAACAGTAATCTAGCTTTCGCTAAAGAAGCACTGGAACCTTCCAACAAAGCCCTAGATTTGGGGGCGTTACGGTGCGACATTATCCCTGCAGCAATAATTCGCAAATGGTTTGCCCGACCACTTCCGCCTTCCATTACCGGATCAAGAAAAGGCCATGCTTCATCATATTTTCCTGTCGCTAGAAGCAGCAATCCACGCGTTTCGGGCACAAAAATCTGTATCGACGGATCAACTTTATCTAATCCAGCTAAAGGATTTTTTTCTCCTGATCCGAATCTAACCCATGCTCGTAATAAAGGCGCAAAAGGAAAAAGCGGATAGTGATTTTGCTCCATCCGATCAATGATTTGATGCGCTTCTTTCCATTTATGCTGCTGAACGGCTCTTGCGAGAATAAGAAATGGCCCGTCGCCTGTTCGAAAGCCATCTTTTTCCATATGGAATAACGTTGACAATACTATTTTTGTATTATCCGCGATTTGTGCCTGACGATAAGTTTTTAGAGCAAGCCGGTCATCGTCGGGATGTTCTTCAAAAACAGAGAAAAAATCGCGAGCAGCAAGATCTGGATTACCAGAAAATGATGCCACTTGTCCTTCTACATAACGTTGGAGAGGAGACTGCTTCACTTTATGTGAAGAAGCCGAAGCCAATGGAAAAGTAAATAATAGCGATAGCGCTATAAGACGAGGAAGTGGGATCATAACTGATAAAACAGACTAAAATTTCTTGCCATGGCGGAACTCTATCAAAAAGATAGGCTTCCGACCTAGTACCATGGCAAGAGTTATTTAATCTGACCTTTTTGCTTCTGGGTATTTTTACATATTGGGATAGTTTGGGCCTTCGCCACCTTGAGGCGCTACCCATTCGATATTCCCAGTCGGATCTTTGATATCGCAAGTTTTGCAGTGCAGGCAGTTTTGCGCATTTATTTGAAGTCGTGGATTACTGTCTTCTTCTATGATTTCATAGACCCCAGCTGGACAATAACGACTTTCTGGAGAATCATATTCTTCAAAATTCACCTTGATAGTGACAGAAGGGTCTTTCAGTTTTAGATGACAAGGTTCATTTTCATCATGTTGCGTATTGGAAAGATAAACAGAAGACAAACGATCAAAACTGACAGTGCCATCAGGCTTAGGATAATTGAGTTTTTTCGCTTTATCCTTGAGAGTAAGCGTAGAATTGTCGGGACGATGTCCTAACGTAAACGGTAATTTGATTCCTAGACTTCTCATCCAAAGATCTGTGCCTGCGATAGCGGAACCTATTAAAGGGCCGAAATGGGCAATTGCTGGTTCCGCATTACGGGCATTTTTTAACTCACTGGCAAGCCAGCTTTTTTCAAAATTATCAGGATAGCCTTGCAGCAGATCAGATGGATTCTCTTTCTGTATAGCTTCAAAAGCGGCTTCAGCTGCTAGCATAGCGGATTTCATTGCCCCATGTGTGCCTTTGATACGGGGGACGTTAACGAAACCCGCGGAACATCCGATAAGAGCCCCACCAGGGAAAATAAGTTTTGGAATCGCTTGGTAGCCACCTTCATTAATAACACGCGCACCATAAGCAATCCTGCGCCCCCCCTGCAGCAATGGTCGAATGGACGGGTGTTCTTTCCAGCGTTGGAACTCATGAAAAGGAGAAAGGTAAGGATTACTATAACCTAGGCCAACAACGAAGCCCAATGAGACTTGATTATTTTCTTGGTGGTAAATAAAGCCGCCTCCGACTTCACTTTTTAATGGCCATCCTTGCGTATGGATAACACGTCCAGCAACATGCTTTTCAGGCGAAATTTCCCAAAGCTCTTTAATCCCTAAGCCATAAACTTGCGGCTGACTTTCTGCATCGAGCTTAAATTTACGAATGACTCTTTTTGTAAGATGCCCGCGTGCCCCTTCTGCAAAGAAGGTGTAACGGCCACGTAGCTCCATACCGGGCTGGAAATCAGGTCTTGGCTTCCCATCTTTACCAATGCCCATATCACCTGTAACAATACCTTTTACTTGGTCATTTTCATCATACAAAATATCGGCGGCGACAAATCCGGGGAAAATATCGACACCCAGAGATTCGGCCTCCGTAGCAAGCCAACGACATAAAGAGCCAAGCGAGCCGGTATAGAACCCCTTGTTATGCATAAAAGGGGGAAGAAATATTGATGGCAGCGTCAAATGTTTTTTAGGGGTTAAAACCCAATGGGGGGATTCTGTTACCTTGACAGTCAAAGGAGCGTCTCGTTCACGCCAATCAGGTATAAGTTCATTAAGGGCAATAGGGTCGATAATTGCGCCGGAAAGAATATGCGCACCGACTTCAGCTCCTTTTTCCAAGACGCAGACAGTAATATCTCGATCGTTTTTTTGTGCCAGTTGCTTTAACCGGATTGCCGCAGAAAGACCTGCAGGCCCAGCTCCTACGATGACAACATCATATTCCATGGATTCGCGCTCTGACATTTCCCCCATAATCCTTATGGTTATATAACAATTACCCAATTCATATTGGAGATTGTTATCGTTGGTTTAATAATAGGATATTGACTGAATTACGTTTTTACGTTGGGTAGTTTAGATTTTCGACCCTGCCAAAAGGTATATTCGATAATATTTCCTAAAAGAGAATAGTAGGGATAATAGAAAGTTTTGCTATTTTCAAAAAGGTTTTATAAATAATTTTTATCGACAGTTTTATAAGTTACCATAGTGATAGTGACTTTAAATCAGAATTCTATGTATTTGAGGAATCGAGCCCCCCAATATGGCATTCAAAAGTCTTCTGGAATGGTGGCAGCAAGCAGGTGTTGACATCTTAACCCAAGACATCCCGCAAAATTGGTTTTTGGACAATCCATCAGAAAATTCTTTATTTAAAAGAAAATCAAGACATTCTAATAACAAGAAAATTATAAAAAATAATTTTCAGAGTAAAAATAAAGATTCAAATATTGAAAATAATAAGGAAACATTAGCACCATCAAATTCAATAAAAACTATTCCCCAGAATCTATCCGACTTCCGTCTATGGCTCCAAAATATCTTTGGGAAAAATTGCATTTTTTCAGATATTAAAATTTCGCCTAAATTGATGATTTTAAGTGAATATCCAGACATTGAAGATATAGAAAAAGGTCAACTTTTTTCAGATAGAACAAGTAAGTTCCTGTACTCTATGCTGGATACACTGTCCGTCAAAAGGCAGGATATCTATTTTGCTACGATGTCACCTATTGTTGCGCATATCGACCGTCTAAATATGTCTTCTAATATAGAGGATAACTCTATAAATTTTTATGATTACTCTTTAATTGCGATGCAGCATATCGCCCTGATTAAGCCCAAATATCTACTTCTTTTAGGAGATGCGCCCAATCGTGCATTGTTGCAGATGAATGCAATGGATGCTCGTAGAAAAATACACGTAATAACTACGAATAATGATAATATTAAAGCCTTCGCATTATTGCATCCGAAAATGCTGTTGGGAACCCCTTCTTTAAAAGCCATAGCATGGAAAGATTTGAGGGTGTTGAAAGGGATGATAGATGAAAAGACAAACACAGCTATATAAAGGTAATATCCATTTTCTTTCCAACAAGAAGAAACAGTATTTTCGTACGGTGTGTAGTCTGACGATTGCTTTTTTGTTATCTTCTCCTGTCTCTTCAATATCCGCCGCACCTGTAGTCAATAAAGAGGCAATCATTGAGCCCGGTTTCCTTTCCGACAACGATGTTGTACTAAAAAATACCGAAACGGCTATTTCGCAAGTCACTGCATTTCATGAAACACCCCCCATAGAGAATATGAAAGAAATTTTATCTCCTGTAGAGATACAGGGATATAAAGCTTCTTTATCGGCTATCCGTCATGGCGACTGGCAGGTCGCCCAGCAATGGCTATCGTCAAATCCAGATGGTTTGCTAACCGATTTTGTGATGGCTGAACTTTACTTGGCAAAAAATTCTCCAAAAGTCGGTTCCGATGATATTATCCGGTTAATTCAAAAATCACCTTATTTGCCTCAAGATGAAGCCTTGGTACGCCTTGCTTACAACCACGGTGCAAAAACACTTCTGTCTTTGCCAGAAAAAAATAATTTATTCTTTTTATCTGGATCTCCACAAAGACCAGTTAATCACCACAATACCACGAACCATTCATCTATGGTCTTTGAGACAAGGGCACTGCCTTTAATAAAGGCGGATGCCGCTGATCAAGCTGAAAATTTATTTCAAGATTCCCTGCAAAATTTATCAGAGGATGTCAAAACTGAATGGGCTCAACGGATTGCGTGGAGTTACTATTTGAATGGTAATGATGACGCTGCTCGTCGTTTGGCTGTTCAAGCTGAAAACGGAACGGGGCGCTGGACAACAGATGCAAGCTGGGTTGAAGGCCTAGCTGATTGGCAGGAAGAAGATTTTTCAGCCGCAATGCAGGCCTTTTCTCGTGTTGCATCTTATAGCGAAAATAAAGAAATGAAAGCCGCGGGTTTATTTTGGGAAGCTAGAGCTGCCATGGCATCAGGGCATCCTGAATATACTCAAAATTTATTACGATCCGCCAGCCACATGCCCGAGACTTTCTATGGCCTTTTGGCAGAAAAAGCCTTGGGAAAAACGGTTAGAGCGTCTGTTCGCCCTGTTGCCTTGTCTGCCGATGAATCGAAGGCGTTAACAACGCAGCCGAATATAAAAATAGCGATCGCGTTGAATCAAATTGGCGAATACCAATTGGCAAGCGAGACTTTAAAATATCAAGCTCGTTTAGGAGATCCAAAAGATCATAATAGCTTAATTCATTTAGCATCCTATCTTCGCTTACCAGAGGCGCAATTATGGTTAGCCCATCATGGTCCTGCGGGTTTTTCAGCCGATGTTGAGGCGCGTTATCCTTCGCCAAATTGGGCTCCGGCAAGTGGTTGGCATGTAGATCCCTATCTAGTTTACGCCCATGCCTTGCAGGAATCCCAGTTCCGTAGTCGAGCCGTAAGCACAAAAGGAGCAAGAGGTGTTATGCAAATCACGCCTGCGACGGCTCGTTTGGTTGCCAAACAACGTGCGACAAATATTGATATAGAAGATCTTGATAAACCGACTGTCAGTTTTGAATATGGTCAGGCTTATATTGAATGGCTACGGGATACCACCTACACAGGTGGGTTACTGCCAAAAGTTATTGCAGCCTATAATGCTGGCCCCGCTGCATTGCCCCGCTGGAAAGACCGCGATCACGGGGATCCTTTGCTATTTATTGAATCCATTCCTTATGCAGAAACCCGCGCTTATGTTGCAACTGTATTGCGTAATTATTGGATATATCAGCAAAAAACATCCTCACCCTCTCAAAGCTTGAATGCTATGGCGCAAGGGATGTGGCCTAAATTTCCAGGAATGCCTGGCGAAAATGCTATTCGATTAAACAACAAAGCAAAAGAGACGAGCAGATTGCTCGCTTCGAACAACATGACCAAACAAAATATGTAAGATTTTGATACAGTTATTTTTGGCAAGAAGAACAAAAAAAGGTAGAACGACCTCCGAGGGAGACGCGCTCAATAGTACAGCCACATTTGCATGCTTCTCCCTCTTTACCATATACTTTGAATTTCGTCGAAAAATAACCGAGCTCTCCATTCGGGCGAGCATAGTCTTTTAAAGTTGACCCACCTTCAGCGATCGCTTTTTGCAAAATATCTTTAACCGCAAAAACAAGTGCTGTTATTTCAGTAAGAGTTAAGTTTTTACCCGCCCTATGGGGATGAATTTTAGCCTGATACAAGGCCTCACAAGCGTATATATTACCAACCCCTGCAACGATTTTTTGATCCAATAATGCTTTTTTTATAGGGGTAGGAGAAGAAAATAACTTTTTCTGTAAATATTCAGGACTGAAATTTTCAGTTAAAGGCTCGGCACCGAGTTTCTTGAAGTAGGGCCACTCGGATAATTGACTTTTTTCTACCAAATCAAGAGAGCCGAAACGACGGGGATCGCAAAGGGAGACAACGCGGTTATTTTTTGTTTTAAGAACGAAATGATCGTGTTTTTCAAAATTTTCAGGATTTATTTTCCATCGCCCAGACATCCCAAGGTGAAAAATCAGAGCATCGTCGCGATCATTGACAATGATACCATATTTTGCCCGCCGACTGAGTGAAACAATAGTTGATCCTACTAATCGTTCTTGGATGTCAGAGGGGATCGGTCGTCTTAAAGAGGTTCGGTACAGTTTTACATCTATAATTTTTTCACCCATCAAGACTTCAGATAGTCCACGAACAGTGGTTTCAACTTCTGGTAGCTCTGGCAATAGGACGTCCTGTTAAATTGGTATGGAACATATCAAGAAATGGTTAATAGATAAAATTATTCAAGTATTCTTTGGCTATGCAAACATCATATTGACCACAAGATGTGGATTGTGGCAAAGAGCCTTGGATTTCAAAATTGAAATAACACTAGCGGGTGTAGCTCAATGGTAGAGTAGGAGCTTCCCAAGCTTAAGACGAGGGTTCGATTCCCTTCATCCGCTCCATTCCAAATACTCAAAATCAGAAAAAACTGGCCATATGAAGTTTTTTAAGCTTCAATGTTGTTTTGATTGGCATTAAAACTTTTTCATATGGAAAAAGTTTCTTTCGGTTTTGCAGACGTCTCGCCTCAAGAAAAGACATATCTTGTTGGCGATGTCTTCCGTCGTGTAGCATCGCGCTATGATTTAATGAATGATGCCATGTCAGGTGGACTTCACCGGTTATGGAAAGATGATTTTGTTCGTCTGGTTCAACCGAAGCCTGGAGAGCATATTCTAGATATGGCAGGCGGAACCGGAGATATCGCCTTTCGATTAGCGAAATCTAGTGCGAAAGTTACCATTTCGGATATCAATCCGGCAATGCTCGAAGTCGGGAAAAAAAGAGCTGTAGCGCGCTCGATAGAAAATCTTATATGGAAAGAAGAAAATGCCGAAAACCTATC
>NZ_JAIWON010000016.1 GCF_020216885.1 Zymomonas sp.
TTTTAACGATAATGTTTTCGATGCGTATACTATAGCTTTTGGTATAAGAAATGTAACTCATATACAAAAGGCCTTAGATGAAGCTTGGCGCGTCTTAAAAGTTGGAGGTCGTTTCTTCTGCATGGAATTTTCTCAGACGAAATGGCCGGGATTTTCTAATCTTTACAAAGTATATTCGACGCATATTGTGCCTAAAATCGGCCAATTATTGGCCAATGATGAAGGTAGTTATCGCTATCTTATTGAATCGATCGAAAGATTCCCGAATTTAGAAAAATTCTCTGACATGATTAAATCTGCAGGTTTTGTTCAAATACGTGCAAGACCTATTTTAGGCGGTTTGGTCGCGATACATAGCGGTTGGAAAGTCTAATTAATGACATTAGCCGTTGTCCATCTCTGGCGATTATTTCGCTGGGGCAGAATATTATCAAAGCATGGTATTTTAAAAGCAGCAGAGAATTCTACAACTTTTCCATTTTCTTTTCGCTTTGCAATAAAATTGCTGCAATTAGGAGGGCATGTCGAAAATACGCCTGATTATGCAGGTGCTTTTGTAGCTTTAGGGCCTTCTGCAATCAAATTTGGTCAGACTTTGGCAACTCGTCCCGATTTAATTGGAGATGCTGCAGCCAATCAATTGGCCTGTTTACAAGATTCGGTTCCACCCTTGCCGTTTAAAGATATTCGTCCGGTGATCGAAAATACCTTGGGTTGCCCTATTGAGAAATCCTTTCGCTTTTTTAATGAAATCCCTATTGGTTCAGCCTCTATTGCTCAAGTGTATCAAGCAGAAACTCTTGATGGTGACATGGTTGCCGTCAAAGTGCTTCGCCCTGGCATAAAACAGGCTTTTCGGAAAACCACGGAAACATATGAATGGACAGCCTCAAAAATAGAGTCATGGAATGATGAGTTTATCCGCTTGCGCCCTAAATTAGTTGTCAAAACTTTTCGTCAATGGACAATACGCGAGCTGGATTTAAGGAGAGAGGCTGCTTCTGCTTCTGAACTTGCCGAAAATATGGGGGTTATCCCTGATTTCAAAGTTCCCGCAATAGACTGGAGTCGAACATCTCAGTCTATGATGACGATGCAATGGATAGATGGCATCAAACTTTCAGACCATCAAAAATTAAAAGAAGCAGGCTATGATTTAAAATCTTTGGCAACACGTCTTGTTCGCAGTTTTTTAAGACAGGCGATTGCCGATGGTTTTTTTCATGCAGATCTTCATCACGGCAATCTGTTTGCATTAAAAGATGGATCTCTTGCTGTTGTTGATTTTGGTATTATGGGACGAATTGACAAAAAAGCCCGCCGCTGGTTAGCTGAAATATTATATGGCCTTATTGCAGGTAACTATTCTCGAATAGCTGAAATTCATTTCGAGGCAGGTTATGTACCGCCTCATCATGACATGGCAGAATTTACGACTGCATTGCGAGCTATTGGCGAACCTATCAGAGGATTATCCGTTCGCGATATTTCTATTAGTCATATGCTAGATGGATTATTTGCCATAACGCGCGAATTTGAAATGCAAACCCAGCCTCATCTTTTACTTTTACAAAAAACGATGGTTGTCGTTGAAGGTGTTGCAACCTCTTTATATCCTGATATCAATTTATGGGATACAGCAGAGCCTTTTGTCCGAGAATGGCTGCGATCAGAGCTGGGGCCTGAGGCTAAAATAGCGGAAGAATTCCATAAAACACTTAATACTATGAAGCGATTGCCGGATATAATTGATCGCATGGATCAATATTACCCCCATCCTACTATAGAAGAGCAGCTCTATCCTGTAGATAATAAAGTGCCTGTTAAATCTATAACAGGTCACTATGTATCCTTGATAACCCTAGCCGCATTTATTCTCGGAATAGTTCTTGGTCACCACCATTTTTTTTAATCCCTTTTCAAATAGAGATAATTTATGTCTTCTTTTTTAAACGGAAAGCGAATCCTGTTGGTTATTTCGGGCAGCATTGCAGCGATCAAGGCTCCGGATATAATCCGCTTATTCCGAAGGAAAAAAGCCGACATACGCTGTCTTGTCACAAAGGGTGGCGCGCATTTTATAACACCTCTTGCTCTTGCAAGCTTGTCAGGGCATCCAGTTGCTCAGGATATGTGGGATGAAAGTGAAGAATCCTCAATTCGCCATATTCGCTTAGCGCGTGAAGCGGATGTCATTATTGTTGCACCCGCATCAGCTGATTTTATCTCAAAAATGGCGAATGGTTTGGCTAACGATTTAGCTTCGACTGTTATCCTTGCCGCAGACAGCCCTATTTTAGTGGCGCCTGCGATGAACCATCGAATGTGGCATCATTCAGCAACGCAACGAAATATTCATCGACTAAAATCTGATGGAATCGCTTTTATTGATCCAGAAGCGGGGCCTATGGCTTGTGGCGAAACAGGGATTGGGCGGTTAGCCGATCCAGAGGACATTATTTTATCTACAGAATCGCTTTTAGCTCGTGAAGAAAATCATCAGAGTTTAAAAAACAGGCATTTTATCGTGACGGCGGGACCAACATATGAGCCGATTGATCCAGTCCGTTATTTGGCTAATCGCTCTTCTGGGAAACAAGGCTTTGCTATTGCTGAAGCTTTACAAAAGTCAGGTGCAAAAGTCACCCTCATCGCGGGTCCTGTTTATCAAGCTACACCAGATGGTGTAGATCGCGTGAATGTTGAAACGGCTATTGAAATGGAAGAGGCTGTTGAAGCAGCGCTTCCCGCCGATGGTGCGATTTTCACAGCAGCGGTTGCTGACTGGAGATTTCGTTATTCTCCTTATAAATATAAAAAAGGCCGATCTGCCCCCGACCTTACACTGATAGAAAATCCAGATATTTTATCGACGATATCTCATAAAAAAACAGATCGCCCATTCTTGGTTATCGGTTTTGCAGCAGAATCAGAAGATTTATTGGAAAATGCAAAGTTAAAGTTACAGAAAAAAGGTTGTGACTGGGTAATTGCCAATTCTGTTATTGGAAATGAAGAAGCTCCTTCGGCAATGGGCGGGGACTATAATAAAATTTCTATTATCAGTCACGCTGATGTAGAAAACTGGGCGCTTATGTCTAAAAAAGAGATCGCCCTTCATTTAGTGAGTAAAATTGCGGACTATTTTAACCTCGCTAACAATTTTCCATCCTCAATTATATCAAAATAAGATTTTGCTTGGTAGAGAGGGATATCGTCTAATGAAAATAAAAGTTGAAATAAAACGTCTATCCCATGGCACAGACCTCCCCTTCCCTTCTTATGCTAGTGAGGGCGCTGCTGGAATGGATGTCGTGTCAGCAGAGGACGTAATTTTGCAACCGATGCAACGGTATCCGGTTAAAACCGGTTTTGCTATATCTATTCCCAAAGGATATGAAATTCAGGTTCGTGCCAGATCTGGTCTAGCCTTAAAGCATGGCATCGCTTGCCCTAACGCCCCAGGAACCATTGATTCCGATTATCGGGGTGAGATCAAGATTCTGCTTATTAATTTGAGCAACGAAGCTTTTGAAATTAAAAGAGGTGACCGTATTGCCCAGTTGATCTTGGCTCCCGTAACGCAGGCTGTCTTTTACGAGGTTACTGATTTGGATAATACCGAACGCGGACAGAACGGATTTGGATCAACCGGCATATGATACTTACGGATAATCAGCTCGATCGCTATGCTCGTCATATTATTTTACCTGAAATCGGTGGTAAGGGGCAAAAAAAACTATTATCGGCTCATGTCGCTATTGTAGGCGCTGGGGGTATTGGTTCTCCAGTCATTCAATATTTAGCTGCTGCTGGTGTCGGGCGGCTTACTATCATTGATAATGACGAGGTTTCACTTTCGAATCTGCAGCGGCAAACGCTTTTCGCGACACGTGATGTCGGAGCGCATAAAGTGGCTATGGCTGCTAATGTCGTCCAACGTCTAAATCCTGATGTTAAAGTATTACCTTATGACCAGAAGCTGGATGCAGATAATGCTGAGAAGCTGCTTGGTCAGGCTGACGTTATTGTGGATGGCAGTGATAATTTTGGAACCCGTTTGGTTGTCAGCGATATAGCAACAGAGTTGAAAATTCCTTTGGTATCCGCTGCTGTTATTCGTTTTGAAGCACAGTTAGCTGTTTTTAAAGGGTATGAAGCAAGTAAACCTTGTTATCGCTGCTTTGTCGGTGATGATCCAGGTGAACCGGAGATGACTTGTTCAGCTCAAGGTGTTCTCGGTGCATTGACTGGAACTATCGGAAGTTTAGCTGCGATTGAGACTGTCCGCTTGATTACAGGATTTGGTTCCGAGAGCGGCGACAAACTACTGCTGATTGATGCCAAAGATTTTCGTTTCAGAACCGTCTCTTTGAGAAAAGACCCGAATTGTTGTTGCAGCCATAGCGAGGAATAGCTTTGGGTTGATTGGGTGAAGACATTAGATTTTAAGAGTATGATAGGGGCGATAACTAAGGGAGTATAAAGTCATCTTATGCGCTAAAGCGGCATGGAATAGATGATAGATAAATAGAGCGCTCTGTCTATCTTTAAGGGCACCTTGTTAGGCGTGGCATTGCTGTCTTTTGAAGTGGAGGCTTGATACTATCGACTTGAGTTATAGCTCGCATTTAATAATCACTTTGCAGATTGAAATCAGAGGGGCTGTAAAAATAGGTTGTGATTAAAGCCGTTGCTGTCCTTGGGTTGAATAGATAGTCAGGCATTTGCAAGCGAAGCTGGAAAGATCAGAGTATAAGAAACTAAGAATGTAAAGTAGAAACGGGATAGCCATGGCTATCCCGTTTTTGTTTTTATTTGGCTACTTCGTCTTTTGAGGGGGCCTTTTTAGACACCGTTTTTTTGGTGGCTGTCTTTTTGGGGCTAGCCTTTGTTGCGGTGCTTTTTGAAGTGGTTTTCTTTACCACTGTTTTTTTCGCGACAGCTTTCTTAGCAGGTGCCTTTTCGGGAGGGGCGCTGCCGTCTTCCGAAGCGGTGCTATCGGTCGTGGTTGACTTTTTGGTCGCGGTTTTTGGTGTCGCCTTTTTAGGGGCGGCTTTCTTAGTAGGGGTCTTTTTGGCCGTGCTTTTCTTAGCGGCGGCCTTTTTGGTTTTCTTCTTTTTCGGCATTTTGGCGCGGGCTTCTAATAACGCCAAAGCCTCTTCGAAAGTTAGGCTTTCGGGGGTTGTGTCTTTTGGTAAAGAGGCATTGGTTTCGCCATCGGTAACATAGGGCCCGTAGCGGCCATTCATCAGTTGAACTGGCTTTTCTGTGACGGGGCTGTCGCCTAAAACCTTCAAGGGTTCGCGGGATAATGTCGCACCGGTGCGACCCTTATTTTGGGCGGCTTCGGCCAGTTTTACAACAGCCCTGTCGATGTCAATGTCCAACAGCTCTTCAGTCGAAGACAGGCGGGCATATTTGCCATCACAATTCAGATAGGGGCCATAACGTCCGGTTCCGGCAATAATTATTTTGCCGCTTTCGGGATGAAGGCCAATTTCGCGAGGCAGTGCCAAGAGACGGCTGGCTAATGAAAAATCAACCTCCCTTGGATTGACATCGCGGGGGACAGAAACCCGTTTAGCGCTTTTACCCTCACCAAGCTGTATATAGGGCCCAAAACGGCCTGTCCGGCGTGTAACCGCCCTTGCTTTTCTGGAGTCTTCTTCCTCTTTGGCTTGTGCGTCCGCTTTGCTAGTGGCCGTATCATTGTCTTCTTCCAGAGCCACTTTTACTGATGAGGTCGCAGAAGAAGGCATGCTAGCCAGATGGGCGACATTATCTGAATGGCTGTTATCAGACGCTATAGCATGGCCGACATCATGGCCGGTAGAAACGGCGTTGCTATCAATCTTTGCATCACTTTTAGAGACAGAGGCATCGTCAGAAGAGACAGGGGCATCGTCAGAAGAGACAGAGGCATCGTTAGAATTGCGATCATGAGAGAACGCATTACTATCGGCACTATCGACACTATCGGCACTATCGGCACTATCGGCAGCTTCCTTGTGGTTGGATAGAACCGCATGACGGGCGTTATGATCGGTAGAACTACCCGTGTAAGCCGCCGCGATATCTCCATTACGATGAGATAGGGGTGCATTATCGGCATCCTGACGGGTAGAATCTGCCCCGCTACCGATATGCCCATCATGATCGGAGGCCGTAGCCTTATCGTCAGTAGAACCGCCTTTTTGAGCCGCCAGAATCGCGCCGCTGCTGTTATTTGCCTTGTTGTCGGAAATGGCAGCGTGATCTGCGTTATTTTTACCGGAAAGAGCCTGATTACGGATACCGGCTTGGTTGTCCGCATCGACTTCGTCAGAGGTTGCAGCCGCTGCCGAAGCCCCATGAGCCGAGGAATCCCCATTATTGCCGGAAGAAACCGTTTTGTCGTCTGTAAGGCTGGATTTGGGAGAGGTAGCCTCCCCTGTTGAAGAGAGGGGTTCGTCAGGGTCAAAAGGTAAATCGGCCGCAGAGGCTGCATTAGACGAAAGATCATCCTTGTCAGAAAGCGTCGTTTTAGCCGTCAAATCTTCTGTTTGATTGGATGCGTCAGAATAGCTGTCATCATCTGAATGATCGGCATTTTCAGGCATATATCCAAGCAAGACGGGTTCGTTATCGTCAACGCCGTCTTCCCCCTGTCCAAAGCCACGCGTGTATTTACATTCGGGATAGTTTGAGCAAGCAATAAAGGCACCGAAACGTCCCCCTTTTAACGCCAAACGACCCGTATGACAGGAGGGACATTCGCGGGGATCGTGACCATCGCCCTTGTCAGGGAAAAGCCAAGCTTCGAGGAATTTATCCAATTCCGCCGTGATGGCCGAGGGTTGTTGTTCCATGACTTCGGCGGTTTTGGGTCTGAAGTCATGCCAGAAAGCATCAAGGATATTTTGCCAATCAGCCCGCCCGCCGGAAATTTCGTCAAGGCTGTCTTCCAAGCCAGCGGTAAAGTCATAGCTGACATAACGTTCAAAGAAACGTTCGAGAAAGGCGGTGAGCAAACGTCCGGCTTCGCTGGGAATGAAGCGGTTGCGTTCCAACGTGACATAGGCGCGGTCTTTTAGAAGCTGAATGACCGAAGCGTAAGTGGATGGGCGACCGATGCCCAAATCTTCCATTTTTTTGACCAAGCTCGCTTCCGAATAACGGGGCGGCGGCTGGGTGAAATGTTGATCTGCCCTGACTTCTTTTTTCAAAGGGGCATCGCCTGCCCGCAATAAAGGCAAACGGGCGCGGCCTTCTTTGCCGTCGCGGTCATTGGCGTTATCGTCGGCACTTTCTTCATAAAGTGTCAGGAAACCAGAGAATAAGACCACCTGCCCCGTGACCCGCAAGACATTTTGTCCCGTGCCATCGGTTAAATCGACCGTTGTCCGTTCCAGCTTGGCGGAGGCCATCTGGCTGGCAAGGGCGCGTTTCCAGATCAGTTCATAAAGACGGGCATGATCGCCGCTGGCCGCTTTATCGCGGGAAAAATCGGTTGGCCGAATAGCCTCATGGGCTTCTTGGGCATTTTTGGCTTTGACCTGATATTGTCTCGGCTTGTCCGGCACAAAGCCGCCGTCATAGCGTTGGGTGATGGTTTTTCGAGCCGCGGCAATCGCGCTTTCATCCATCTGAACCCCGTCCGTCCGCATATAGGTGATAAGCCCTTCTTCATAAAGGCTTTGAGCGAGACGCATCGTATGGCTGGCCGCAAAACCCAATTTACGGGCGGCTTCCTGCTGCAAGGTCGAAGTGGTGAAAGGCGGTTGCGGATTACGGGAAACGGGTTTGGTTTCGACATTAGAAACCGTGAAATGGCCGGATTCAACATCGGATTTGGCGGCCTCGGCCTGTGCCTTATCGGCAATAGACAGTTTTTCGAGTTTTTGGCCGCGCCATTGGATAAGCCGTGAGGTAAAGCCGATATTGTCGGCTTCCATATCGGCCTCTACCGACCAATATTCTTGCGGTTTAAAGCCTTCTATTTCCTGTTCACGGTCAACCACCAGCCGTAAGGCGACTGATTGCACCCGTCCGGCAGATTTGGCGCTGGGTAATTTCCGCCATAAAATTGGAGAGAGCGTGAAACCGACGAGATAATCCAAAGCCCGACGCGCCAGATAGGCATTGATTAAATCATTATCCAGTTGGCGAGGATGCGCCATAGCATCGGTAACAGCCGCTTTGGTAATAGCGTTAAAGGTCACCCGTTCGACATCATCGGGTAACAGTTTTTTAGCCTTTAACCATTCGAGAATATGCCAGCTGATCGCTTCCCCTTCGCGGTCAGGGTCAGTCGCGAGAATGAGACTGTCAGACTCTTTTACCGCGTCTTCAATGGCTTTCAGGCGGTGGGCTTTGTCAGGGTAATTTTGCCATACCATGGAAAAGCCGTTGTCGGGATTAACAGAGCCATCCTTGGAGGGAAGATCGCGGATATGACCATAAGAGGCCAGCACCTGATAGCCCGACCCAAGATATTTTTCGATAGTTTTGGCCTTGGCCGGTGATTCGACAACAACGAGTTTCATGATACTCCTGACCATTCCGCGCAATTTACGGCGGAGAGTGAGCCTTTTTTTTCGTTATCAAAGGGGAAAATCCCTTTGAAAAAATGATAAACAGACAAGGGTTGATCTATTCTGTATTCGCGGGGCAGAGTTGAAAGCAACAAAAAATCATTCAAAAAAGCAGACTTACCCGTCCACCTGCATGACTTTCGAGCCGTCCAGCAAGCTCCATTTCCAATAAGATGGTTTGGATTATCGCATTTTCTAGCCCCGATTGCCGGATAAGTTCATTTACCCCGACAGGGGCTGAACCGATCAGACTTTGGATAGTTTCACGGTCTTTTGATCCGACCTCGGTAAGAGAGGGAGAAGAACGATAGGCAATCTGGCCATTTTCCAAGCCAGAAAAATGCGGTTCGAGAGGGCTTTTTTCGGTGGGTTCTTCAAAAAGGGCGGCCATGACAGAAACCGCTTCGATAATCTGATCGCTATTTTGGATCAATGTCGCCCCTTCCCTGATAAGCTGGTTACAGCCTTGGCTGCGCGCATCCATCGGAAAACCCGGAATGGCCATGACTTCCCGCCCGATTTCTGTCGCCAATTTCGCGGTAATTAAGGAACCGGATTTAGGAGAGGCCTCGACCACCAAAACGCCAAGGGCAATTCCAGCGATAATCCGGTTGCGGGCTGGAAAATGGCGGGCTTTCGGTTCGGTTTTGGGCGGCATTTCACTGACCACCAAACCTTTTTCTGAAATAGCCTGCTGCAATTCTTTGTTTTCGGGTGGGTAAAAACTATCGAGACCCCCCGCAATAACCGCAAGCGTTTTATCTATCCCCGCCCCTTGATGCGCGGCGGTATCAATGCCGCGTGCCAGACCGGAGATAACCGGATAGCCTTTTTTCGCCAATTCTTGTCCGAGATCATAGGCAAAACGACAAGCCGCAGCCGAGGCATTCCGCGCCCCTACCATCGCAATACTGGGTTTTTGCAATAAGCGCGGATTCCCTTTTACCAAGAGAACTGGAGGGGCATTATCCAATTGATCGAGAAGCGGTGGATAATAAGGCGTATGGCGAAAAATATAACGCGCGCCTAAGGTTTTGACTTGCTCGATTTCTTCATTGACCGTTTTTTCAGAGGCGATTTTGGGCGCTTGGCCGCCGCCCCTTTTAGCCAGAAGCGGCACGGCTTTTAGTGCTTCTTGGGGTGACGAATATCGGGTTATCAATCGGTTATAGGTTACAGCCCCGATACGAGGCGTTCGGATAAGCCGTAAAGAGGCGCGGTAATCTTCCTCTGTCATAGACGGGAAGCGAGATGAGGTCATGACCTTGGCCTGTTATGGAATGAAGGCGTGTCGCCTTTGAATGAGGGCTTTATTGCGGGTCGCCGATACGGCTTTCCTGCCCTGATAACAGTCTTTTGATATTACCGCGATGTCGCCACAATAATAAAATCGTCATACCGGAGAAAAGCGCCATATAGACCTGATGAATTTCGTGAGACGCAGGCATAAACATGACCGAAATTGTGGCGGCAATCGCGCCAACCATGCCGCCGACCGAGGAATAACGGCTAATTTTAGCCGATAGAAGCCATGCAACAGCAAAAACTACGCCCGCGACCCACCAAGCGGCAAAGGAAACACCAAGCATGGTCGCGACCCCTTTCCCACCACGAAAGCCAAGCCAGACCGGATAGCAATGGCCGATAAAGGCCGCCGCCCCTGCAATCAATGTGAGATCAGGGGCGCATCCGGTTTTTTGATAGAGGTGATAGGAAAAACCATGAGCGAGAAGAACGGCCAAAGCGCCTTTGCCGATGTCAAAAAACAAGGTCAGAGCCGCCAAATCTTTCCGTCCCGTTCTGAGAACATTGGTGGCACCGATATTCCCTGAACCGACCTGCCGGACATCAACAGAACCGAAAAGACGAGCTAAAATCAGGCCAAAAGGCACCGATCCCAACAGATAGCCCATCGTAAAAATCAGAACTGCAATCATCTCTAGCGACATGGATTCTGCCTTTATCATTCCAAATATGCTTCAAAATGGAAGCTTTAAAGCGGAATGAAAAAGGGAAAGCAAGGTCAATGATTTTTAAGAGAGACGGCAGTCACGCCATAAAAGGAAAAGAAATTTCAATTTTTGAGTAATGAAAATTTTTAAAACAATTCAGAAGAGACATATTTTGTGGTCTGGCGGTAGTATTTTTCAAAATTTGAAGACATAGACGGTCTGATAAAAAATATACGCCTTGTTTCATTTCTTATTTGAAGCAGAATACGTCGAGCCTTGATGGATATTTTATGATGCCAGACGACCCAAAAAACGGCCAAACGAATTCTTCTGATCTTGAGGGGATGACCCGACAGAACAGAAATCAGGCGATGGGTGCCATATCGGTTTCTGTGGCGATGGCCATTCTTGATACCGCTATTGTCAACACCGCTTTACCTTCAATCGCGCGTGACCTTGGCACCGGACATTCGGATTCTGTCTGGATTATTACCGCCTATCAAATGTCGATGGTGGCTGCCATGCTACCTTTTGCGGCCTATGGCGACTTAAAAGGCCATCGAAAAGTGTTTTTGACTGGCCTTGCTGTGTTTATTCTGGCCTCTTTGGCCTGTGGACTATCGCCGTCTTTTCTGGGTTTGGTAGCCGCGCGTTTTGTGCAAGGCATTGGGGCTGCGGCGATTATGTCGGCCAATACGGCTTTGGTACGTCAAATATATCCTGCCCATATGTTGGGAAGAGGGCTTGGCCTAAATGCCCTTGTTATGGCGGTTAGCTTTGCCGCGGGCCCGCCAATGGCTTCAATTATTTTGTCTTTCACCTCGTGGCATTGGTTGTTTTTAATCAATGTTCCCGTCTGTATTTTAGCCTTTTTCCTGTCATGGCAAAAATTACCGAAAGAAAATAAAGGTAAGAGCCAGAAATTTGATATTATTCCGGCAGTTATCTGTGCCAGTCTATTTGCGTTATGGGTGCATGGTTTGGGACAGCTTGCCCATGGTTCTATGACTGCCCTTCCGATTATAGAAGAAGTCGTCGCCCTTCTTTTAGGCATATTCCTTGTCAGGCGGCAGTCTTCCCATGCAAGGCCATTATTGGCAGTTGATCTGTTTCGTATTTCCTTTTTCTCTTTATCAGCGATAACGGCTTTTTTAGCTTTCATTGTACAGGGTATGGTTTTTGTGGCGATGCCCTTTCTGTTGCAAGGCAAGCTCGGCTTTGATGTTATTATGACCGGATTTTTGATCGCCCCTTGGCCTTTGGCGGGTGCCTTTCTTGCACCGATTGCCGGACGTTTGTCCGATCGATATCCAGCGGGCATCTTAGGAGGGATTGGTCTTGCTCTTTTAGGTGTTGGTATTGGTTTTATTTCTATTTTACCGCCACATACGAAACCCTTTATCGCGATGATGATGATGGCATGGTCTGGCGGTGGATTCGGTTTTTTCCTGTCCCCCAATCAACGCGCCTTGATGAGTAGCGCCCCGCCAAGCCGGAGCGGTGCCGCCAGCGGCGTTTTAGGGCTATCCCGAATTTTAGGACAGACAACGGGCGCGACTTTGGTTGCCTTTTGCCTTTATCTTTCAACTGATCACGGTGCAGAAATCGCGTTGCGGATCGGTATTTTTATTGCCTTTTTGGCCTGTATGGTCAGTTTGTCGCGTTTGCTAAAGAAGCCGATTTTAAGAAAAAACCGCTCTTAGTGAGGCTCTATTCAAGGATAAAGAATGTCCTATCCTGTGTTGTTTTTTGATTCCGGTGTGGGCGGGTTATCGGTTTTGGCCGCCGTCAAAAAGACTTTGCCGGAAGCGCCCATCCTTTATGTCGCGGATAATGGCGGTTTTCCTTATGGCACCAAAAGTGAAGAAGAGATTGCGACCCGTGTGCCAGCTTTATTGGGGCGGTTAGTCGAAAGATATGATCCGTCCTTGTTAGTGATTGCCTGTAATACCGCCTCGACTATCGCCCTGCCCTTTATTCGGTCGGCTTTACAAATTCCGGTTGTCGGCACGGTGCCTGCAATCAAACCGGCGGCAAAATTATCAAAAAGCCATGTCTTTGGCGTGTTGGGGACAGAAGCGACCATTCGTCAGCCCTATGTCGATCATCTGTCAGAAGAATTTGCCAGCGATTGCACCGTGATACGGCAGGGATCTGCCAATCTGGTAACCTTAGCCGAGGCCAAATTACGGGGCGAAAAAAGCGATCTTGCCCTTTATCGTGAGGAATTAGACCGTCTGTTACAGCAGCCCAACGGTGACCAGATAGATGTCGTTGTTTTAGCTTGCACCCATTTTCCCTTGGTCAAAGAAGAATTAGAAGCCGTTGCGCCGCGTCCCCTGTTATTTATTGATGGTAGCGAAGGCATAGCGAGAAGAGCCAGATATTTGGCCGATCAATTAGCGAGTAAATGCGAATTAAAATCATTATGGCCGGTAAAGGCATATGAAAAAGCATCACCGCAAGGCCAGTTGCTTTATACATCACCGACTGAAATTCTTGCCCCTTTCAGGGAAAATATTAAGAAACGAGGATTAAACGAAATTGTCTTTCTCTGAAATCGACCAGATTATTTTGTTTTTTTCGTTTTTTCCCTAGTCTGATCTTTAAGACAGGGTTAAAAGCAGGATTATATCTTCCTTCTTATAGTCAGGCTGTCAAACAAGCCTCTTTCGTCAAAAGGATTCATCCTTTGGATTACAAACATATTTTTAGCCAAGCGATTGAGCGCCTGCATAAAGAAGGCCGCTATCGTGTATTTATCGATATTTTGCGGAATAAAGGCCATTTCCCCAATGCCCGTTGTTTCGCCGGTCATAATGGCCCAACCCCGATTACGGTTTGGTGTTCCAATGATTATTTGTCGATGGGGCAAAATCCCGAAGTCATTTCGGCGATGGAAGAAGCCCTGAATAATGTGGGTGCAGGATCAGGCGGCACCCGCAATATCAGCGGCACCACCCATTATCATAGCGAATTGGAAGCCGAGTTAGCGGAATGGCATGGCAAAGAAGCCGCCCTTACCTTTACGTCTGGTTTTGTGTCCAATGAAGCGACCTTGTCCACGATTGCCAAGGTTTTACCCGGTTGCGTCATCTTTTCCGATGAATTGAACCATGCTTCCATGATCGCTGGTATCCGTAATTCACGTTGTGAAAAGCGGATTTATCGGCATAATGATCTTGCCCATCTGGAAGAATTGCTGGCGGCTGAAAATCCAGATCTGCCGAAGCTGATCGCTTTTGAAAGCGTTTATTCCATGGAAGGCGATATTGCTCCTATTGCGGCAATTTGTGACCTTGCCGACAAATATAATGCCATTACCTATCTTGATGAAGTGCATGCTGTCGGTATGTATGGCCCGCGTGGTGCCGGTATTGCCGATCGTGAAGGCTTGGCCGATCGCCTGACGATCATTGAAGGCACCTTGGCAAAAGCTATTGGTGTCATGGGCGGTTATATCGCTGCCGATCAGTTGATCGTAGATGTCATCCGTTCCTATGCGCCTGGCTTTATCTTCTCCACTTCGCTTGCACCGGTATTGGCCGCAGGCGCTTTGGCCAGCATTCGCCATTTGAAGATATCTTCTAAAGAACGGGAAGCCCAGCAGAAGCATGCTGCTTTGTTAAAGCAGATGTTTAAGGAGGCTGGCTTGCCGGTTATGGCAACGACGACCCATATCGTCCCGTTATTTGTCGGTGATGCGGTCAAGACCAAGCGTATTTCGGATATTTTGCTGAATGAATATGGCGCTTATGTCCAGCCGATCAATTTCCCGACCGTCCCACGTGGCACTGAAAGACTGCGCTTTACCCCCGGCCCGACCCATAATGAAGCGATGCTGCGTGAATTAACTGACTCTTTGGTCGCGATTTGGCATCGCCTTGATATGCGTTTTGCTGCATAATTTATTATTTTATTTTAATTTTTGTTAAATAATGATAAAAACCGACCTGTTTTTGCTCTCAGGTCGGTTTTTTCTGCTTTTGATTAGAGCAAATGGTTTTCATTCCTGATTGAAATGCTTAAGAACAAAGGCGCTTTAAGGCCTGAAAGGGCTTGCTTTCTGGAATTTTATCTTGCTGGATAAAAAAACAGACAAGGTTTGACTTGGGGAAAATTTAGGTGACCTCTGCTGTGCCATCAAATACGAAAAAAAAGCTGGTGATTGCTTCTGATCACGCAGCATTTGAGTTGAAATCAACCTTGATTACTTGGCTGAAAGAGCTTGGTCATGAGGTCGAAGACCTTGGCCCTCATGAAAACCATTCAGTCGATTATCCCGATTACGGTTATAAGCTGGCTGTCGCGATCGCGGAAAAAACCGCTGATTTCGGTATTGCTTTATGTGGCTCGGGAATCGGTATCTCGATCGCTGTCAACCGCCATCCGGCTGCCCGTTGCGCTTTGATTACGGATAACCTTACTGCCCGTTTGGCAAGAGAACATAACAATGCCAATGTGATCGCTATGGGTGCGAGATTGATCGGCATTGAAACCGCTAAGGATTGTATTTCAGCTTTCCTTGCAACGCCGTTTGGAGGTGAACGTCATGTTCGCCGCATCGATAAACTTTCGAATCCTCAGTTCAATATCTAGTTTAAGGGCTTAATCCTCTATGACTAAAGAAACGGCATCTTTCTTTACCGATCGCTTGGCTGCGGCTGATCCCGATGTGTTGACGGCGATCAATCATGAATTGAACCGCCAGCGCAAGCAGATCGAGCTTATCGCTTCTGAAAATATTGTCAGCCGTGCTGTTCTGGAAGCGCAAGGCTCTGTCTTTACCAATAAATACGCTGAAGGCTATCCCGGTAAGCGCTATTATCAGGGTTGCGCCCCTTCCGATGAAATCGAATCTCTGGCGATCGATCGCGCCAAGAAATTATTCGGCAGCGAATTCGTCAATGTTCAGCCGCATTCCGGCGCGCAGGCAAATGGTGCCGTTCTTTTAGCGGTCGCGAAGCCCGGCGATACTATTATGGGCCTGTCTTTGGATGCCGGTGGGCATTTGACCCATGGTGCTAAGGCGGCCATGTCTGGCAAATGGTTCAATGCAGTTCAGTATGCGGTGCATCCTGAAACCCAGTTGATCGATTACGATCAGGTGCGCGATCTGGCTTTGAAGAACAAGCCACGTGTTATCATTGCTGGTGGTTCGGCCTATCCTCGCCATATCGATTTTGCCTTCTTCCGTAAGGTTGCCGATGAAGTCGGTGCTACCTTTATGGTCGATATGGCGCATTTTGCGGGTCTGGTTGCGGGTGGTGTGCATCCTTCGCCTGTGCCGCACGCCCATATCACGACGACGACGACGCATAAGACTTTGCGTGGCCCGCGCGGTGGTATGATCTTGACCGATGATCCGGCTTTGGCAAAGAAAATCAATTCGGCGGTCTTCCCCGGTATGCAGGGTGGCCCTTTGATGCATGTCATCGCGGCAAAAGCAGTTGCTTTCGGTGAGGCCTTGCAGCCTTCTTTCAAAGAATATGCAAAAGCCGTTGTCGAAAATGCTCAAGCCTTGGCTGCGCGCTTGAAAGAACGCGGTAGCGATTTGGTTACAGGTGGCACGGATACGCATCTGGCTTTGGTTGATCTTCGGCCTTTGGGTGTGACTGGCCGTGATGCCGATTGCGCTTTGGAACGCGCCGGTATCACCTGCAACAAAAACGGTATTCCTTTCGATCCGTTACCGCCAGTTAAAACCTCTGGTATCCGTTTGGGATCGCCAGCGGCGACGACCCGTGGTTTCCGTAAAGCGGAATTCCTTCAGGTCGCTGACATGATTGCTGATGTGCTTGATGCTTTGAGCAGCAAGGGCGAACAAGGTGATCCGGCGGTTGAAAACGCTGTTCGTCAGCGTGTCGAAGCGCTATGCGATCGCTTCCCTCTTTATCCGGAATTGTAATCTCTTGCGCTGTCCTTTTTGTTCTTGTGAAAATAGCCAAGTGAAAGATAGTCGTCCCACTGAAGATGGGACGGCTATCCGTCGGCGGCGGCAATGTGAAGAATGCGGTGCGCGATTTACGACTTTTGAACGCATCCATATGCGCGATATTGTCGTTATCAAAAAAGATGACCATCGCCAGCCTTTCGATCGCAGCAAGCTGATACGATCGGTCTCGATTGCCTGTCGAAAGCGGCCGATATCGCCCGATCAGATCGAACTTTTGGTTAATGCTATCCAACAGAAAATTGAGGCTTCGGGCGAAAGTGAGATTACGGCCGTTCGCCTTGGTGAAATGACGATGGAAGGCTTAAGGACGCTTGATAGTGTTGCTTATATTCGTTTTGCGAGCGTCTATAAGGACTTTACCGAAGCGCGTGATTTTGAAGATTTCGCTCGATCTGTCCGTTCTGTTATTGAAGCTGTCAAAGAATGAGTAAAGCTGTACCTGCTATTATCCTCGTCCGTCCGCAATTGGGCGAAAATATCGGTAAAGCGGCAAGAGCTATGCTCAATTTTGGGCTAGATGATTTGCGTCTTGTTGCGCCACGTGATGGATGGCCTAACCCTTCGGCGGGCCCTGCTGCGAGCGGGGCTGATCGCGTGTTACAACAAGCGCGCGTTTTTCCAACCGTCGCAGAAGCTGTAGCGGATTGTGCGCATGTCTATGCCACAACAGTTCGTAAGCGTGGCGTGACCAAGCCGGTGATGACCCCTGAACAGGCCGCGCAAACTATTCATGGACAAGAAGGTGGCGTTGGTATTCTTTTTGGCCCCGAAAGAGCCGGATTGGAAACGGATGATGTCGCTTTGGCAAGAACAATCATTACGGTTCCGGTTAACCCTGAATTTTCAAGTCTGAATTTGGCGCAGGCTGTTATTCTTGTGGCTTATGAATGGTCGAAGAAACAAATTTTGGTTCAGCCCACCAAAGTGGAAATGGAGCCACCTGCACCACAAGAAGAATTGGAAGCCATGATCGAGCATTTGGAAAATATGCTTGATAAAAATGGCTATTTTTTCCCAATACCGCGCATCCCGACAATCAAGAGAACTTTGCGGACGCTTTTGACCAAGCCGTCATGGAATAGCATGGAGATAAGGACATTGCGGGGCGTGCTTTCAACCTTGGAAAAACCAAGGCATAATGCCCATAAAGGATAAGCTATTAAGTTAAGGTAATATATCTAAGAAAAATACAATGCCCGTAGAAATGATGAGGCATAGTCTCTCTAAGAGGCTGATCGGAAAGTCATGGGTAGACATTTCTATTATGTAGTTGACCGTCGCAGAATGGCTGAAATCTGATATTTTTCGTAGAGAAAAGACGGTGCATCCGGCCACTAAGGGTTAGGTTCTGTTGACAAAGGGTATAATTTAAGATTTTCAGGGATAAATTGAGACCAAGTTTTTGTAGGGTAGGCAGGATGCGAGGAGATCTGACGGACGCGGAGTGGAATATAATAGAGGGTCTTCTTCCAAGCGAACGAGGCCGCAGCGCGCGTCCCGCAAAAAGTAATCGGTTGTTTCTCAATGGTATGCTTTAATTTCCTCGAACAGGCTGCCCGTGGCGAGATATGCATGAACGCTATGGAAAATGGAATGCGGTCTATGTTCGGTTTCGTAGGTGGGCGGAACAAGGTGTCTGGGACACTCTTCTTGAAACTCTCGTTGACCTTGGCCTGACGGATGAAGGGCAACATAGGATAGATAGCACGATCATTCTCGCCCACAGCCAAGCGGCTGTCGCAAAATGGGGACACAAAAGGTAAGGCTTTGGTCGAAGCCTCGGAGGCTTTACGAGCAAGATCCACGCCCGTTCCGATACTCAAGGCCGCCCTCTAGCTTTCGAACTGACGGGTGGTGAAGTCTCTGATTATTCAGGTGCCGACAGCTTGATAGATATTCCTGTCACAACGCCCCGCCATTTTCTCAGCAAAAAAGGATATGATAGCGATAAGCTACGCGAAAAACTGCTTTTTCGAGGTATCCTTCCTGTTATCCCGCCTCGCTCTAATCGAAAAGAGTACATCCCTTACGATCTACAGCACTACAAAGATCGTAATCATATCGAACGGATGTTCAATAAGTTGAAGCCGTTCAGCCGTATCGCCACCCGCTATGATAAAACCAAAAAATCTTTCCTCGCCTTCCTTCATCTCGCCGCTGTAAAATTATGGTTACCTTCCTTTGTCAGCAGAACCTAATCCGAAATTTTTCGAACAATAGCCCTATGTTAAGCTTCATCTATCTTTGAGAAGAGATGGAGAGAATGATGACATGGACAGGAATTGTCCG
>NZ_JAIWON010000139.1 GCF_020216885.1 Zymomonas sp.
CAGAAAAAACGCACAGGATGCGGATCAAAAGTCGCGACAATAACAGGGCGACCTTCGGCATGTCCACGGGCGACCGCCGCTGCGACTACAGCCTGATGGCCTAAATGGAAGCCGTCAAAATTACCAAGCGCAACAATAGCGCCATATAAATGATCGGGTATCGGGGCGTCACTAAAAAGACAGGTCATAGTCTCGATTTACATAAAAACACAGGCGCTACCCATGAAAGACTGCGAAAAAAGGCAATCTTTAGGTGAAAAAGGCATAAGCAAAGTGACAAAAAAAGAAAAGCCCCGAAAATATCCTTTTTCCAAAATAGCGTATAAATTTTCTACAATAAGAAAACGACCCAAGCGTTTTTGAAAAAAGAATAGCGCAATCAATATTACCTATAACCAGTGTCTTACCCAGATAGCCTTTAATGATGACAAAAGATTATCTGTATATTTCTCAAATATATCATGATTATATCATAACAAGGCAATATTCCGCCAAAAGAATAAAACAACCCTCTTCTTTTGTAGTCTTATTTCCTTAGAAATGATTTAAAACTAAACGCAGGGCATTCACCTTCTGCCGCAAAATCTTTTTGTCCTACCAAAGAAAAATGATTCATATCAGGCAAATCGACAAAAGTATCACCAGAATAGTCGCGATAAATTTCGGTCAGCTCGATCCGATCCGCTTTATCCCAAAATTGTTGAAAAATATTGGCTCCACCAATCACCGCAATCTGGCTACTATATTTCCGAGCAGTCTTGATGGCCTCTTCCAAATCACAAACAGCTTCGGCACCCTCCGCCTGCCAATGATGATTATGGGTTAAAACGATGTGTGGTCTTTTCGGCAGCAAGCCGGGCAAACTCTCAAAAGTCCGCCGCCCCATAATCATCGGATGGCCAAGGGTTAAGGTCTTAAAATGTTTCAAATCAGCAGAAATATGCCAAGGCATAGTATTATTTTTGCCAATTACACCATTTTGAGCACGGGCAAAAATAAGCATTATTTCAGATAAAGAAGGCATAAATTGATAGAGACCCAAACAGCAAAGACAAAAACCAATCAGATAAAATTCCAAGTGGAACCACCGATCAAGCCAAAGATATAGCCGATATCGACTCCTCGGCCAGCCCCAGTCTGACCATATCCGTAAAAATTTACAAAAAACTGTTCAGAAAACACAGGCTTTGAAACACAATCTTTAAAAGATAGAAATTTGACAAAAACGCACCCTTGCCTGTTTCCAACCCTAAAAAATCAAAATTTTCCTGTTTTTTATATAATTCTGCTTGCCAGACGACCATGCAAGTTATATGAGAGCCGTCATCAGGCAATGATAGACTTTTCAAGTTTATCTTTATCGTCGGGGAATAGCTCAGCCTGGTAGAGCACTGCCTTCGGGAGGCAGGGGCCGGAGGTTCGAATCCTCTTTCCCCGACCATTATCTTCTATAGCGAATTTCGCTTTTCCTTTATACAAACCCTTTAAAACAAACAGATTTCTGTCTAAAAAATAGGGCTCTGAAGCGCCTTTCTTTGCGCAAAAAGAATTTTATTCTTTTCCTATAATTGTAAAATCACTTTTGTTTTATTATTTTAAAACGATCGTCTAATAGACATCAAGGGCTACGGCTGATGATCGTTCATCTTGAGCATATTGATCCTGCTAAAAATATGTATCGCTATTATCAGCTTTACTTATCGCCTAGCTTGTTCAACGACTGGATCATCAAGAAAGATTGGGGACGTATCGGCCAAAAATGCCGCCATAACTTTCGAGAAGCCCTCTCTTTTTCTTCTCTTTCAGAAGCCCAAAACGCCCTAGAAAAATATATTCAGGCCAAAACACAGCACGGCTACAGGATAATCGAAACAATCGCTTAAAAAATGGCAAAGCCTTGTTTCCAAAGCCTCGCCATTTTCAGACTTACCAAGAAATAGGGAGAGCGCGGTTATCATCCCAGATGCGGTTGACCATCAGATGCCGTGGCACCGCCATCAACCGGTAAATTTACACCCGTAATAAAGCGGGCATCATCGCTGGCGAGGAAGGCCATAACTGACGCGATTTCTTCAGCTTCAGGAATACGCCCCAAAGAAACGCGATTTTTAAATTGAGCTTGGGCAGATTCCGGCCAATTAGCGGCCATTTTGGTTTTAACAAGGCAAGGGCAAACCGAATTGACACGAACACCCTCCACGCCTGAATCCAAAGCCAAAGCGCGGGTAAAATTCACAACCGCACCTTTAGTGGTGCAATAATAGACCATACCCCAATCGCCGCCCAGACCAGAAACCGAGGCTGTATTCACAATACATCCCTTTGATTTCACGAGATAAGGCATCGCGAATTTGGCACAATAGATAACACCGTCAATATTGACCGATGAGATCTTTTTCCAATCTTCAACCGAAGCATCCATGATCTTACCGGGAATTAAAATACCGGCATTATTTACTAAAACATCGATTTTGCCATATTTCGCGGCAATATCATCCATCATTTTTTTGACGGCATCGGGATCCGAAACATCAATTTTGTAAGGCCATGCCCGATCTTTTGGCAAAGAAGCCGCAACTTCTTCCGCATCTTTGATCTGCCAATCAGCCAGAACAACAGTCGCCCCTTCCGAAGAAAAACGTTCTGCTGCGGCTTTTCCCATACCATTACCGCCGCCGGTAATAACGACAATTTTATCTTGGAAACGCATGATCTTCTCCTAACGTGTTCTTTGAAGGTTAGAACAAAGATTATTTATTTTTGTTTCAAAAAAAATGATTCATTTTTTAGAAAAAATAATACAACTCTAACAAATTTTGAAAATCAATATCACTATCCAAGAATAGCATGCCGCTATGCCAACAATAAAAAACATAAAAAACAAGCGATGAAGGCAAAAATCCAATAGAAATAAGATCAAATAAAATATGTCAAAATATTAAAAAAGAGGCATAAAAAACAATATAATCACACTTGTCTATTTTGATTTTTAAAAGGTAAACTACCCATGAAAAAACAATGGCTTAATCGAATAACGGCGCTCTAAAATTATGCGTATCAAAAAAAATACAGTCCTTATAACTTGCCTCTGTCTGCTTTTAGGCGGCTGCGCCCTCGCTGATGAAAGCAAGGTAATGGCCAGCCATCATCGGGTTTATTACCGTTGTGATGATGGTTTGGGCATGGATACTCTGTTCAGGGATCTTAACCATGATGTCCAACTGACATTCCGGCATGGATCTTCCATGACACTGCAACAGGTTAAAACCAGCGAAGACGTCCGCTATGGCGATATGAGTCACAGCTTGATTATTAAAGATAAATATATTGTCTGGAAAAATGGCCGAAGCGCACCTGCTATTAACTGTTACCCCGATAACACGATGTTGATAGATCAGTCGGTAGATCGGCTATCCTCTCATCTGTCAAAACCCTAAACTTGTCCTTTCTCTTCTTTTCAATGATATATTATTTTCCTCTTTTCTGTTCAGATGTCCAACAATGACCTTAATGACGCTTGGAAGTTTTTATGAAATAGTCGCATGGCTGATACGCTTGACGATGCTTGTTATCGTGCCCATGCGCCGGACACCACAAGCAGCCAGTAGCTGGCTGCTGCTGATTTTTTTTCAACCGGCTCTGGGCTTGCTTCTTTATTTGATGATTGGTCAGGCGCGTTTCCCGTCATGGCGCGCAGAACGCTTTGCCAATCTTAAATCTTTTCTGGAAGAGCAAAGACAAAAATTACAAAATTCGGTAGCCGCCCTCCCTGCCGAAGCGGCTTTGGCTGCCGATCTGGCTGAAAATCTTGGCCATATGCCTGCCTTATCGGGTAACCGGATGCTTTATATTTCTGATTATCAGGCGCTTTTTGATCATCTCGCCGCCGATATTGATAAAGCCGAACAACATGTTCATCTCGTTATCTATATTTTTGACAGCGACCGCTCCGGCCAACAGATTATTTCTGCTTTGGGACGCGCCGCGAAAAGAGGCGTTAATTGCCAAATATTGATCGATGCCTTAGGATCACGCCGCTCCGGTAAGCAGGTTATCCAGCAATTAAGAAGCCTCGGAGTTGAGGCAAGGGAAGCCTTGCCGTTCCGCCTTTTAAGGGGGCGGACACGTGGGGATATGAGAAATCATCGGAAATTATTCATTATCGATGGCAAAATTGGCTATGCTGGATCACAAAATATTATCAATCGCGACTGGCGACCAGGTGTTGTTAATCAGGAACTAACGGTCAGGGTTGAAGGGCCCATTGTTTTTGAAATGGAAACGCTCTTCGCGATAAACTGGTATCTCGAAAGCGGGGCATTACCTGACAAAATGAGGGACACGCCTCATTTGGTGCCACCCAAAGAAGGCAGCCATATTTTACAGCTGTTACCCAGCGGGGCAGACTACCGCTTGGCCGGTTTTGAAACTATGCTGGTAACCGGTATTTACGCCGCAAAAAAACAGATAGTGCTCGTTACCCCCTATCTTATTCCTGATAGCGATTTACTAGCAGCTCTAAAAACGGCGGCCTTACGCGGGGTCAGGATAGACATCATTGTCTCGAAAATTGCCGACCAAATCTTGGTCAGCATGGCACAAAAAAGCTATTATCAAGAATTGCTAAGCGCCGGCATTCATATCCATCGCTACAGAGACAAACTCCTCCATGCCAAGCATATTAGTGTTGATAACAAATTGGCGATGGTTGGCTCCAGTAATGTCGATATTCGCTCTTTCTTGCTCAATGAAGAAGTCAGCCTCATCATTTACGATAAAGAAGCCATTGCCCAGCTTCAAAATATTGAAATGGATTACCTAAAAAATGCCGATGAAGTCAGCAAGGCTGCATGGCGCTTGCGCCCCTGCTATTGTAAAGTCATGGAAAATCTGGCGCGATTAGTCAGTCCGCTGTTATAAACCGCGCCACTCCAAAAACTGCCAATATTAAGGCCAGACTATTCCTTCGCTTTCAAACGATAGCGAAAATTACAAAAATCAGCGCCCTTCATAATAGTCTGGCTTCGGCTCATTTCGATATCGGGATTATAACCTTCCATAAAAGAAGCATCCCTCGTGCAAGACAGAATTGAGCCAATCTCCCCTAATCCCATTTCTCGATACATTTCTGCATAGCGGCATCGGGTGACATTATAGTCCAAATGCTGATGATCGCTTGCCAATATATCGACTTTCAAAGCATCATCCTGTTCCCAAAGATATTGCATCGCCGCAAAATTTCTAAGCGTTGCCCCGCCTTTATCTTGCTGCTTTGCGGCCATCTCTTTTCCGGCACGAATGGCATCTGCTGCAATCGCTTCTTTTAAAACAGCCTGCGCTTTTTCTTTTCCGAAATGACGCGACATAGCATCATAAATCGGCTTGATAATTTCAGCTTCAATCCGCCGCCGTTTCAAAATACCCATTTCACTTTGGGACATAAAAGACGCTCCTTCTTTTCTCTCCCTTATCAAGCCGAGGCTTGTGTGCTTTTCAGGTCTTTCAAGGCTTCCTCGGCTAACAAAGCATAATATTCAGCCGCCGGCAAAATGGCCTTCTCATCAATATTAAAACCGGGATGATGGAGCGATTGCGGACTACCCGTGCCAATATGAAAAAAGACACCGGGGCGATGATGCAGATAATGGGCAAAATCCTCGCCACCATTCTGTGGGGTAACATTATGGGTCACATAGCCGAATTGGTGGGCTATTTTTGCCGAAAAGTCAGACCAATAAGGCGTATTGATGACCGCCGGAGGGCCTTCATGCCACAGGAATTGCGCCCCGACATCCATCGCTTTGGCAAGATAATAAACAAGGTCTCTCATCCGGCGCTGAATTTCTTTTCTGATCGAGGCATCAAAAGTCCGAACCGTGCCTTCCAGCTCGGCTTTTTCAGGCAAAATATTCCAGCCGCTTCCTGCATTGATGCGGGTCACACTAACAATAGCAGAATCATGACTAGAGATATTCCGGCTCACAATCGTTTGCAGACTGTTGATAATTTCGGAGGCTGCCACAATCACATCCGTGCCATTTTCGGGATAAGCAGCATGCGCCCCCACCCCTGCCAGATTGATTTCAAAACGATCAACATTGGCCATAATCGCGCCGTGACAGGTTCCAAACTCACCCACCGGCATTTTGGGGGCGTTATGAAAACCGAAAACGACATCAACATCTTTTAGAACACCGGCTTTAATCAATTGCAAAGCACCGGAATAATTCTCTTCGGCGGGCTGGAAGAATAGACGAACGGTTCCAACCAAACGGGATTCATTCTGTTTTAAAAGAAGGGCAGCACCCAACAAAACAGTGGCATGGAAATCATGCCCACAAGCATGCATTTTTCCCTTTTCCAAAGAAGGACAAACTGCCTCGGAATTTTCTTCTATCGGCAAAGCATCAATATCCGCCCGCAATGCAATAACAGGCGCACCGTGACCAATTTCGGCAACAACCCCTGTTTTTAAATCATAAGGCAAAATACGAATACCGGCTTCTTTCAGCCATGCGGTCAATTTTTGAGTTGTCTGGAATTCTTCGCCTGACAATTCGGGATGCTGATGTAATTCCCGACGTAAAGAGATCAGCTTTTCTTCCAAATTCATTCTTGACCTCACAATCTGAAACAAACCCGACAAACCAAAAGAATCTCGGTTCTAAAAGGCTATTCTATAAAGACCGACTGCTTTCGACCATAAAAGAAATAGTTTTTTGCAATAAAATAAACAGGGCATATGATCAGAATGTCAAACTGGGTTACGATCACAGTTTCTTCGCGATATTCTTGGCAACAGAAGAGTAAACGTCATGAGCCATATTCATTTCATCGGCAGCGGCCAAATGTCCGAAGCCATGATCCGAGCTATTATCAAGCATAAAACCGCTTCCGCCAGTGACATCACCGCCTATGACATCCGGCCGGAACGGGAAAAAGAACTGCATGACAATTATGGCATCACGGCTTTTGCCAAGGCGAAAAAAAATATTGAGACCCTCCCAAAAGCCGACATTGTTGTTATCGGGGTCAGACCACAAGACGACCTGAAAGCGGTGACAGCCGATATTGCTAAAAATGCCAAAGAAAAGGCCTTGATTGTTTCAATTGTCGCGGGTGTCACCCTTACCCAATTTGAAGACCTACTGGGCAAAGAAAGAGCTATCGCAAGAATTATCCCGAATACACTCACCGACACCGGATTGGGCTATAGCGGGGTGGTCGTCAACAATCAGGCAGACAAAGCTCTAACCGAAAAATTTGTTTCCGGTTTTGGGAAATGCCTCTTCTTGGAAGAAAGCCTGATCGACATTTTTACGGGTTTTGGTGTCTGCGGGCCCAATTATGTCTATTATTTTATCGAAGCCTTGGTTGATGCCGGTGTGCTGGCTGGACTGCCTCGTGATATTGCGTGGAAAACCACGATGGAAAATCTGGTAGGCTCGGTAAAAATGCTGGAAATATCAGGCAAGCATCCGCGCCAATTACTGGACATCAATAACTCACCTGCGGGCGTTGGCATGAATAGCCTCTTCGCCTTAAACCAAAGCGACTTCACCGCAGGTCTACAAAAAAGCGTCCTTGCCGCTGTCAAAAGAACGACTGAACTCGGCCAGAAAAAAGACTAGCGATAGATTTCTCTTTTCCGAAAAGACGGCATCTTATTACAGCCTTTTCGGAAAAGAATTTTTCTTTAAAAAATCTGGGCGCATCCGGTTTCGCCATAGACTTCACCCGTCACATAGCTATTTTCGGCACAAGCCAAAAAGACATAAACTGGTGCGATTTCAACGGGCTGACCGGGACGTTTGACCGGCGTATTGGCACCAAATTGACTATAAGCAGAAGCAGGCTGTCCACCCGATACCTGAAGCGGTGTCCAAAAAGGCCCCGGTGCCACGGCATTCACTCGAATACCTCTAGGTGCCAGTTGAATGGCTAAAGCGCGAGTAAAATTGGCAATGGCCGCTTTACTGGTGGCATAATCCAATAAAATTGCCGAAGGACGATAGCCCTGCGTTGAGCTGGTATTCACAATGGCCGAACCGGCAGGCATGATTTTCAAGGCTTCCTTGCACAGCCAAAACATCGCATAGACATTGGTTTTCAAGGTATCATCAAAATCAGCCGTCGAGAGCGTTAGGATAGATTCATTATAATGCTGATGTCCGGCAATATTCGCCAAAATATCTAGGCCGCCCAAACGCTTGGATGCTTCCTGCACTAGCTGGACACAGAAATTTTCATTTCTCAAATCACCGGGTAAGGCAAAAACTTTATGGCCTTCTCCTTGTAACAAGGCGACAACTTCGCGGGCATCCGGCTCTTCTTGCGGCAAATAATTGATAACAATATCGGCACCTTCACGAGCATAGGCAATCGCTGTTGCCCGACCGATGCCGGAATCTCCGCCTGTAATCAGAGCCTTCCGACCTTGTAATTTGCCGGAACCGCGGTAGCTCTTTTCACCATGATCGGGGCGCGGCACCATTTTACTGGCTAGACCAGGCCAAGGCTGATCTTGACCGGCAAAAGGCGCTCGCGGATAGGCATCACGGGGATCATAAAATGTTTTCCCCCCTGTCACTGCCGGTTCTTTATCCCGATTGGCAGCAGAAGCCACTCCATCCAATCCTGATACCAGTCCCGCTGTCGCGAGAACCGCCATCATGTTACGTCGTCCTTCGGAAATATTGGATTTATTGGCCATCAGATATCGCTCCTTCTTTTTCTGAAAAATTTTCAGAAAATACAGGTCGTAAAAGTCTTGTTAGGCCGAAAGCCGCCAGAAACCGGCATTCTGTCT
>NZ_JAIWON010000140.1 GCF_020216885.1 Zymomonas sp.
GAACCGGCTTGATGAAATCATCCTGTTCCACCGTTTGGGTCAGAGCCATATGGGCCCGATTGTCGATATTCAGGTTCAGCATCTTTGCCGCTTGCTGGCGGATCGGAAGATCACTTTGAAATTGAGCGACAAGGCACGGACTTGGTTAGGACGGGTCGGTTATGATCCGGTCTATGGTGCGCGTCCGTTACGTCGTGCTGTTCAGAAATATCTTCAGGATCCTTTGGCTGAAGATTTGTTGAAAGGCACTATTCGTGATGGTCAGACGGTCAATGTCGATGAAGGCGATAGCCATCTGATCTTTAAAACTGAAGATTCAGTATCAGCCTAAAATAAAAAAACAGCCCTTTCTTTTTGAGGAGGGGCTGTTTTCGTTTTTTATACAGAAAGTCTTCGGGTTTTTAGAAAGTAATCTGGATAACAAGGGCAGAATATTAGCGTTGCTGCTTCGCCCAAAAAGACCATAAGCGATGATGGCGAAATTGGTCATCTTGCCAGATATCAATACCCGAAAAACCATCACATGAAGGTAAAGCCCGAATAGTTTTGGCGTTAATTCCCCCTAAGGCAAAGACTTTTTGTCGAATTGAACGTTTAAGCTGAAGAAATTTTATACGTCCCAAAAATGGTTTTCCTAGATGAGAACGGGTTGAAAAAAGGGGAGATAAAAAGACGAAATCAACCTTGCGACACAGAATGCTATCGCGCCTGTTATGGACAGCCTGACTGCGGAGTAAGGGACGTGCCGTTCTCTGGCTGGAAAAATAGCCGTGGACACCATCAGCTTTCCATGCAGCAGCAAGACGAGCCGAGCCAGCCAGAAATAAAACCAGTTTTCTTTTCTTGGCTATGCGTTGAATTTTTTGGAACAAATCTTTTCGAATTTTGAAGGGTAAGCGATAATGACGAAATACAATGCCGCTACCTCGCGGTAGTTTCTTTACGGCATCTAGCAGACCATCACCCAACCGTTCGTCTGTCATAAGCCATAGCCGTGGCCATGTATTTTTTAATTTATCATTCATCCTAGGTTCCGAAAAAATCCATTATGAAGCAAAAAATGCTGCATAAATGCAGCGTTTAAAAATAAAAAACATTATCTTTCGTCATTTTGTTAAAAAGATTTCCAAAATGGATAGTATCCTACTAGCAAATTTTTTAAGAAGACCAATAAATTAGACATTATGAAACTTTCATTTGCCATTGACGATCGGCATATTATGAAGCGTTATCAAGGATGCGTCCGGTGCCTTGATGATGCGATCGATTTGTTTAAGTGGCGCTTCGTTGGGTTGGATATTGAGCAGATTTATATCGCTTATCTGACCGCCGAAGGTAATATTCTTGCTGTTATCGGAGAAAATGTCGGCGACTGCCTGGCATCCTATTTGGACATCCGGAATATTTTGAGACATGCCATTATTTTGAGTGCTGATAGTCTTATTCTGGCTCATAATCACCCAAGTGGTGACCCTACGCCTAGCTATATGGATAGGGATACAACAAAAAGATTAGCCCTTGTAACGCGTATGGCCGGTATAAAATTATTGGATCATCTTATTTTTGCGAATAAAAAATGCCAGAGCTTTCATAGCATAGGTCTTTTATAAGCAGAGATAATTTGTGATCTTATTTAAAATAAAATCACTATTTTTAAGAAAATAGTGAGCAGCTTTTTGCATTTTTTATTCTGGATAGCATGATGGATTAAAGCCTTTTAGTAAGGCCTCTCGATAATCTTAAAATTTAACTTTTGTAGGAAATAGATAATCCATCAGAGTTATATTCAAAAAAATGATAAAAATTGCTTTTGATAAGAAAAACTGGGCGTTATTGAAACCGTCAAAACGGAGTGACGTCATCAATGGTTAATCAACGGATTGCTGTTATTGTTAATCCCACCGCAGGGAAAAGACGGCATCATTCCGTGCAGCGTTTTGTTAATTATCTCGAAAAGGCAGGCTGTGAAGTCCTGATAGAGAAAACCCGCTTCCAAGGCCATGCGACTGAATTAGCGAGAGGATTAGCGGATTCTGGAGAATATACCTATATTGTCGCTGCTGGTGGTGATGGCACGATTGCGGAAGTGGCAGAGGGTGTGATCGGTTCAGAAGCTGTTCTTGGCGTGCTTCCTATTGGGACAGCCAATGTCTTTGCCCATGAGTTATCCATAGCTTTTAATGAGATTCAAAATGCTGCCGATATTATCAAAGGGCATTGGGTAAAGATTTGGCCTGCTTATCTTTTTAATGACAGGAAACGAAGTCTTTCAATTCAAATGATTGGCATCGGCATAGATGCCCATATTGTTCACCATATTTCATCTCGATTAAAGCGGATGATCGGTAAAACAGCCTATTTGCTCCAGACGATACGCTCTCTCTGGCAATATCCCTTTTATGAAATGTCGGTATCAATAGAGGGACAAGCAACAGAAAAGGCAACAGCTGTCATTATTTCAAAAGGCGCCTTATATGCCGGAAATTATAGATTGCTGCCTTGGTCAAAACAGACAGAAAAGGCCTTTTCTATCCTGTTATTTCAGTCACCTAGCAAAATGAACTATCTTTACGCAATTGCCGCTTTTTTTATCGGGAAGATTGCTGATTGTAAGCATATCAAGATTGTGAATACTGAAAAAGTAAAGATTGAGGCGAACCCAAGGATTCCAATACAAAGCGATGGTGATGCAAAAGGATGCACCCCTGCGACGATAGAAATTTCAACCAAGGCTTTGAAAGTCGCCATTCCTGCGTGATCTTATTCTATTTAGGTCAAAAAATCCTATCAGTTTTCGAATAGAGTATTATCGATAAAAGAAAGCCTGCCATGAAAATGGCAGGCTTTCTTTGTTGTTAGGCGAAATAAGCTGAAAGAATAATGATTATTCTTTTGGCCTTTCCAATTCGCCCTCTTCATTGAGAACCCCTTGCGTATTGGTCAGAGGTTTCGGGGGCTGAACCGGTTCCGGTGCTTTGTTGCTGTTATTGGTATGAGCATCTTTCTCGTGAGATAAGTCACCACCCTTGCCAATTTCAGCACGAATACCTGTAATATCACCAATTTGCTGGATGATACCCTTCGCTTTGACGATTCTAGGCGACGGTGCCGTACCCGTTTTCTGTTCGCGTTCGATCTCGGCTTTATCCCGTGACCAACCGCCACCTAATGCCAAGAAAATTCTGATCTGATCATCTGAAATCTTGCCATCAGAAGAGACGAGCTGCTGCTCATATTGTAACAGCGTCCGGTCAGCATCGAGAACCGGTAGCGCATTGATACGACCAAGAGAGAAAAGGCGATGGATGTCTTTATCCGCTGCCGCAGCGCGATCACGGGCTAAGGCGACCTCTGCCCGATGATCAAGATCATGAGTATAGGTTGTAAGAGCGGCTTCGGTTTCTTTCAGAGCGTTTAAAACAGTCTGATCAAATTGAGCCGCAGCAATACGGGTTTCAGATTTGGCCGCCAAAATTTCAGCGCGCGCCCGATTTCGGTTAGGCACCTGCCAGCTAAGACCCGGCCCCAAGTTAAATTCTCTGGTATGACCACCGAACATATGGCTGGCCATACCGGTCGAGCCTGCGGTAGCGCCTAGAGTAATTTTAGGCCACATTTCACCCATCGCGACGCCAATTTCAGCCGTTGCTGATCTTAAACGATATTCAGCACTGCGAATATCGGGACGACGATTAAGCAGGCTTTCACCATCACCAACCGGTATGGGTTGACGCAAAATCGGCTCTTCTTCGCAATTCGCGACTTCTGCCGGAAATTCTGCCGGTGGACGACCGGTTAAGACGGCAAGACTGAAAAGAGCGACCTGTTTTCTAGCAACTTGTTGCGGCAAGGCAGCCTTGATTTGGGCTTCCTGTGCCATCTGCCGTCTGACATCCGTGGTCATAGCGCGTCCTTCGGAGCGCATACGGGCAATCAATGCGGTTGAACGTTCAGCAAGAGCAATCAGCTCTTTGGTAATCGCAATATCATGACCCGTGGCACAAACCTCGACATAGGCCTGTGCCGTATTCGCGGCTACCGTAACGCGTGCCATATCATAGGCAGAACGGACGGCTTCTTCATCAGCATTCGCGGCTTCAATAGCGCGATGCAGCTGACCGAGATAGTCAACCTGATAAGAGATAATAGCATCTAAAGAAGTAGCAAAGGCATCGGGGATATGCGGTCGATTAACGCTATTGACCAAATATCGTTGATCCGAAAATTCGATATAATTTGCCCATGTGTTCAGATTGGTGCCGATGCGTTTAGCATCACGCGCCCGTGCCAAGGCCGCCGTTGAACGCGTAATATCGGCGGCCGCCACCTTCAGATCATTATTATGAGCAAAGGCTTCTTCTATGAGCTTATCTAATTGAGGCTCGTCATAAAGATGCCACCAATGATCCGGCAAATCCGGCATTCTTGTCAGCGCTTTATTCTGGCTACTGACAAAATTGCCTTTGGCTGTCGGACGTTCAATAGCCGCATTTTGTGAACGCTTGTATTTAGGCCCCAGAATACATCCGGCTGTCAGTGACGCCAAGACGGTTACTGTCAGCAGTGATGATAGCCGCCGCAATTTCACCTTGCATGCTCCTCAGTTTTTTTCACTGTCTTTTGGACAGTGGTTACCTGACGGCTGGGAGCCTGCGTTTGTGCCGTTTTTGGATCTACCGTTACCTTAGTCTCCGAAATGTTGGTAACCGTTTCAGTCGCATTATTTTCAAGCGTCTTGACCACACTGTCGGAGACAGTTCTGTCTTCTAACACTTCAGGCACACCACCTGTAATAGAAGGCGGCAAAATAGGCCGAATATGCGAGTTATAGTGAACGGAGACCGTCGCCGTTCTACCTGCGACCAAACGGATACCTTCCGGCACACGGTCGATAGCAATACGGACAGGGATACGTTGCGGCAAACGAACCCATGTAAAGGTTGGGTTGACGTTAGCCATCAGAGACGAGGTCGGATTAAGTTCACGGTCAGCGATACCGCGAGCTAGTGAATCCACATGGCCTTCGATGATTTTCTTTTCACCCATCAGGCGAATGGAGACTTTATCGCCGACACGGATACGCGGTAATTTGGTTTCTTCAAAGTAACCGACAACGCGCAAAGAATGGCGATCCAAAAGCGCGAATTCAGGCTTGCCTGATGTAGCATAGTTACCGGGACGAAGGGAGAAGTTCGTGATCCAGCCATCAACAGAGGCGCGAACAACCGAACGAACCACATTAACGCGAGCCGTATTGAGATTGGCTTTGGCTCTTTCGAGTTCAGCGGCTAGCTCATCGACCTTGGAAGCGCCTTGTTCCAGAATTTCGGTCGAGACCAAATCGCCAAGCCGGATGTTACGCCGGTTTTCACGTTCGGCCTGTTCAAGACGGGAGGCGACATTGGCAACTTCGGCCTCTGCGGCTTCCAATGCCAAACGGAAACGAACCCGATCAACGATAAAGAGTGGCGTTCCTGCTGTCACATATTGGTTTTCACGGACAAGGACATCCGTGACCAAACCGGAAACATCGGGCGTCACATTTTCAACATCGACCTGCACACGACCATCGCGTGTCCATGGTTCACGTTCATAGTAGAACCACATTCGCAGGCTGACCCAAACGGCCACTAAAACGACAAACAGCGTTACAAGAACGCGTAGGACGGATCTCCGATCCATGCCTCCCCCTACAAGCGAAAAAAAGCCATAGGGTTACCAGCCACAGCAATATAGCCGGTAATTATACCCCAAACAACGATCAGCATTGCGGTATCAAATAAACCGCGATGCCAGACGAAACGATAAAGATTTAGTTTACTGAGCAACAAAGTAAGAAGCTGAGTAATCATGATCGCAATAGCGGCGCCTACGACAAGTGGGTGCATATAAACACCCACAATATCAAATTCTCCCGTTATCATGCCGGACTCCGTTGTTTTATGAACCCTGGTGCATCAGGAAACATATTGCGACGTAAGCTGACTAAGGCGGTCAGCCCTTCGCGGCGATCGATTGAATTATGTAGATCCACAAAGCTATCAATAACGCGATCAATATCTATCAAAATGGTATCCGAAGATTCGGCGTTCGGTGACCGTGACAATTCGTCATAATAACCAGCGATGGCTTGCGCCAAGGTGGATATTTGATGACGGACATTTTCATCAACACGGGCAGCCAGTTGTCGCAAGCGCAGCATACAGATACCGATACGCAAATCGCGAATACCATCATCGCGGATAACATTCTGATCTGTCCCTGTTGCTGAAACACGCGGCGCCATAAGACCGATACGATCGAGCATACGGCTTGACCAATCGACGATATCGGGCGCGCCCGGTCGTCTTAAGGTTGCCGAAAGATCACGCCATCCAGATTGCAGAAGCCTTCTGACCATCACATCGGCACCGATGACGCGCATTACTTTGAAACCGACAAGGGAGATGCCGCAGCCGGTAATAATGGCCAAACCATTGTTAAAATAAAGCTCGAAATCGGCAGAATAAGCCGGATGGATTGCCATTGTTAGGTTAAAGACAACCATAAAAGGTCGGACAATCGGCAGGTAGTTCTGATCAGCAGTGAGATAGCCGATAATGAACAGCACAGGGAACATTGTCAGCATGACCAATTCAAATTCGTGAATTTGTGTCATGATGGCAAATACATAAAAACCGGCGACAATCACCCCGATGACAGCCCCGAGGAGATAATGCCCCTGTTGTTTAACAGGGTCACCTGCCTGAGCAGACAGACCGAACGACATAGCTGCCAAAAGGCAACCTGTTGAACCATTTGGCCAACTGGTCATAATCCAGAAAATGGATGAAGCCATAATGACCATAAACAATGTCAAAGCGGTTAAAGCCGCCATACCATAGTCGCGATGCATTGAACGAACGCGATGGGCGCTACTTAAAGCGGCAATCATGGCGGGAGGATGATCTTCTGGATGGCTGACGGCTTCGACCAGCAAACGGGTCGATTGCAAGGCTTCGATCAAATGACGCAGTCGCCCGATCATGTTCAGTTCGAGCAATTCGCGCCAATTTTCAACCTTTAGTTTTTCACCCAAAGCATTGCCGCGCGCAATCAAACGACTGGCTTCTGCCGCATCATCAACGGGGGGATCGGCAACCCATTGCCGAACAGATTCGACATAGGCGGTAATCTCTTCTGACATGCCGCCGGCATCGTCAATTTCCCTTGTCCGATCTTCCATAGCGGCGATAACAGGCATCAAAAGAATAATCTGATCCTGAACCGCAGCCAATGCCATACGGGTTGGCCGCAATCCCGCCGTATCATAGGGAATATGTGTCCCAAGAAAATGAACATTGGTAAGGTCAACAGTCAGATTCTGGCGGTCTTTCGCATCAATATCCGTCATATCTCCGGCCAAGGCATGGTTAGCCCAGCGTTCGCAATCATGAAGAATCTGATCCAATTGACGCGATAAAAGATTACTGACGGAATGGGGAAAAAGAACGGAATGGACAAAGCCTGCAGACACAACCCCAAAGCAGATTTCCTGAAGTCGAAGAGAGGCTATATGGAAAACATTGATAGGGTTTTCTACGCTAAGAAAGCCAATAACAGAGGCCGTAACGATACCAAGAAAGAAGATGTAAGAGCGCGGTGAGCGGTCAAGCACCACAATAAAAATACAAAAAGACGCCCACAACCCCAAAATCATACAGAGAAAAAGCGGGGCATTATCAAATTTTGGCACAACGGCCAGAACAAAAGTAGCGCCAAGGAAGGAACCAATGACGCGATAAAATGATTTAGAACGTATAGCCCCCGTAAGTGGATGACTGACGATATAGACAGTCGTCATCGCCCAGAAAGGACGTTCAAGCCCAATCCGCATAGAGACATAGAGGCCGAGCATTGCAGCTATATAACAGTTAAGCGCAAAAGCTGCCTGCCGTAAATTAAACAGCATCGCAGTCGCCTATCATAGCAAGGGTTGATAGGCGCAGTGGCCTGTCTTTTACCCTTGTGCAATGTTTATAGTGTAAAACGGTCATATCATACATAATCGGGCAGACATCACCTGTTAAGAAAAGCGTTTTATGCCTATTTGTAAAAAAATAGGGAATAAAAATCTTCCTAGTCCTCTCCCCCCCCTTTAATCCAGTGGTTTTATACAGTCACTTAAATTTAGTGGCAGGAAAGCGTTGTAGGGCTTAAAAAATTGTGTTTGATAGGTCTTTTTTGAAAAGAAACGCTCAAAATCCCTAAAATTAGGGCGATTTAGGATGGTGAAATTTATTGAAACCATCCTTGTGATATTTTCGATTGATAATTTACAAAAAAATAGAGAGAATAAAAATTATATAATAAATTATAAAATAATTATTTTATTTTAATTTATTGAATAAATAAAACTTTTATGAAAGACGGCTTATCAATAGCAATAATTGCTGTTCCACATAAAATGCCCCAATCATCTTTCCCTGTTTTA
>NZ_JAIWON010000141.1 GCF_020216885.1 Zymomonas sp.
TGAAAAATCTGTGTTTCCTTGGGCTTTAAAGTCATCCTATAAAATGTATTAAATAACATTGTTTCTCATCTTGCGACCTCCGGCTATACTCTGGCAAATATCACTATAAAAATAGGGTTATTAGGATGGCTCACTATGGAATATGATTTCCAGCAAGTTGATGTTTTTACCTCTGGTAAATTTAAAGGAAATCCGGTTGCGGTTGTGGCTTCTGCGGATGATTTATCCACTGAAGAGATGCAGAGCTTTGCCAGATGGATGAATTTAAGCGAGACGACTTTTTTATTAAAGCCAATTTCTCCTGATGCTGATTACCGATTACGGATTTTTACCCCGTGCGCCGAATTGCCTTTTGCTGGACATCCTACTTTAGGGAGCTGTCATGCTTGGCTGCAGGCTGGAGGTCGTCCAAAAGAGACTATTATTATTCAGGAATGTCAGGCTGGATTGGTGCCTATTCGTCACGAAAATGACCGTTTAGCTTTTGCTGCACCCCCTTTGATCCGTTCTGGTGATTTGGATGAAAATCTATTGGAAAGAATAGCGGCAGGGTTGCGGATTCCGCTTTCCGATATTCAAGCATCGGCTTGGGTCGATAATGGCCCCGGATGGGCAGGAATTATGCTAAAATCCCGTGAAGAAGTTCTCGCTTTGAAGCCGGATTATGCCTCTATGCCTGATCTTGCTTTTGGAGTGATCGGGGCATGGGATAGTCACAAAGACGGCCACGATGCCCAATTTGAAGTGCGGGCTTTTGCAATGAAACATGGTGTTAACGAAGACCCTGTCTGCGGCAGCCTTAACGCCAGTATGGCGCAATGGATGATCGGAAGCGGTTTAGCGCCCAAAAGCTATATTGTGAGCCAAGGTAGCCTTTTGGGACGGGATGGCCGGATTTATGTCGATCAGATTGAAGATACTATTTGGATTGGGGGTGCTACGACATCCAATATAGTCGGCCAACTTAGGTTTTAATCCCGTGGGATAAAAGACAATTTTTGAAGATGAAATGCGTTTTTCTATCTCCCTTCTTATGACTACAAAAAAGGCATGGGCTGTTTCCAACCCATGCCTTTTTGTTATTCGTTTCAGTAGAAACTAGTTCGTAGAAACTAGTCCTGCTGATCGCGCGCCTTGTTGAGGGCTGCACCAAGAATGTCACCCAAGGATGCGCCAGAATCTGACGAACCATACTGAGCAACGGCTTCTTTTTCTTCTGCAACCTGCATGGCTTTAATGGAGAAGTTCGGCTTCTTCTGACGATCGAAACCGACCACCATAGCATCGAGCTTCTGACCAGCCTGGAAGCGATCCGGACGCTGTTCGTCACGATCACGACCCAAGTCGCTGCGACGGATGAAGCCGATGGCACCATCATCACCAGCCTGAACTTCCAGACCACCATCGGTGACAGCAAGAACGGTAACGGTGACAACCTGATTGCGCTGTAAAGAGCTACCGGCGTTGGCGGCAGGGACGTTACCACGTTCCAGCTGCTTCATACCAAGCGAGATGCGTTCTTTTTCAGGATCAACATCGAGAACGACGGCTTTAACAACTTCACCTTTGTGGTGGAGGCTTAAAGCTTCTTCACCGGACATACCCCAAGCGATGTCGGACATGTGAACCATACCATCAACATCATTGTCGAGACCGATGAACAGACCGAATTCGGTGGAGTTCTTGACTTCGCCTTCAACGGTGGAGCCAACCGGATGAGCTTCGGCGAAGCTTTCCCACGGATTCGGCTGAGCCTGTTTCAGACCAAGGGAGATACGACGTTTTTCAGCATCGACTTCCAAAATGACAACTTCGACTTCCTGACTGGTGGAAACGATTTTGCCCGGATGAACGTTTTTCTTCGTCCATGACATTTCGGAAACGTGAACCAGACCTTCAATGCCGGGTTCGAGTTCAACGAAGGCACCATATTCGGTGATATTCGTGACACGACCCATGAATTTGGCACCGACCGGATATTTGGCGCCTACGCCTTCCCAAGGATCGGTTTCAAGCTGCTTCATGCCCAGCGAAATACGCTGTGTATCGCGGTTGATGCGGATGATCTGAACCGTAACGCTGTCACCAATAGCGATCATTTCGCTCGGATGACCAACGCGACGATAGCTAAGATCGGTTACATGCAACAGACCATCAATGCCGCCGAGATCAACAAAGGCACCGTAGTCGGTGATGTTTTTGACAACACCGGTGATAACCTGACCTTCAGCCAAAGACTGGATCAGACCGGAACGCTGTTCTGCGCGGGTTTCTTCCAGAACGGCACGGCGGGATACCACGATATTCCCACGACGACGATCCATCTTCAAAATCTGGAAAGGCTGCGGAATGTCCATCAGAGGAGCAACATCGCGTACCGGACGGATGTCAACCTGGCTGCCGGGCAAGAAGGCAACTGCGCCGGAAAGGTCAACGGTAAATCCGCCTTTAACCCGTCCGAAGATAACGCCTTCAACGCGGCTGGAGTTAGCAAATTCAGCTTCCAGTTTATCCCATGCCGCTTCACGACGAGCGCGGTCACGGGAAAGCATTGCTTCACCCTGACTGTTTTCAACGCGGTCAACGAAAACTTCGACTTCGTCGCCGGCTTTCAATTCGGCTTTCTGACCGGGGGCTGCGAATTCGCGCAGCGGCACGCGGCCTTCAGATTTCAGACCAACATCAATAACAGCCATGTCGTTTTCAATAGCTGTGATGGTGCCTTTTACAACGCGTCCTTCAAAGCCTTCTTCTTCACCAAGCGTCTGGTTAAGCAATGCTGCAAAATCATCGCGAGTAGGATTTGCCATAGTGGCCATGCAGTTCTATATTCCTTGAGAAATTTTTCCGGCCATCCGGTTGTATCCGGAGGTCTTTTGGCCGAACCGCTATACAGGCCTCATACCTTGTATAGCATCGTTCATACAGCTTGCCTTTAAAGGGCAACGATTGCAGATTTCAGGGTTACTCTAGTTCAAAAACTGACGGAAATAACGGTCAGCCTTTGATGCTTTCCAATAACCGCAGCATAAAACACGGCCAGCCCCGATCATCATCGACAAAAAATGATTGCCGTTTTTCGATCAGCTCTGCACCGTTTTTAGCTGTTTTTCTACAAGCGCCACTGCACGCTCGATGGCCATATCTATACCGAGTAAGCTTGAATCGAGCAAGTCCGCATCTTCAGCCTGTTTCAGCGGGGCTTCTTTTCGGTTACTATCCCGAAGATCGCGGCTTTTGATATCTTCCAGAATGATATCATAGGTTAAATCCGGATTATTTTTTACTAATTCATCATAGCGCCTTTTTGCCCTAATTTCGGGCGATGCTGTGATAAATAGTTTCACATCCGCATCAGGCACAATGACCGTTCCGATGTCCCGTCCATCAAGAACCGCACCGCCTGTTTGAGCCGCAAAATCGCGCTGTCTTTTAATTAAAGCCTGTCTGACTTTTGGAAAGACAGAGATTTCTGAAGCCAATTTTCCAGTTTGTTCACTGCGGAGTCGGGAATCAGACAAGAGCGATTCCGCAAAATCACAGGCAGACAGAGCATCAGATTCACGGCTGGAATCGCCTTGGTTATCCGAAAGTGAGACGGCAACTGCGCGATAAAGCAAACCAGTATCGAGATAGGGAAGGGCATAATGCCGCGCCAAAGCGCGGGCAACGGTGCCTTTCCCAGAAGCGGCGGGTCCATCTATCGCAATAATCATTTTACAAGCCCCATTTCAAATTCAGCGCCCAATTCTTTGAATAGCTGACCAAAGACCGGAAAACTGGTCATAATCGGACGGCGGTCGTCAATCGTTACACCCCCTTCGGAAACGAGACCGGCTACCGCAAAGCTCATGGCAATCCGATGGTCTAGATGGGCAGCGATAGATACCATTTTGCCTTTTTTCCCAAGGCCTTCACCCGCCCTGCCTTCGATAATCAGGCCGTCTTCTTTTTCTTCTAAAGAAACGCCCAAGGCTTTTAGACCTTCTGCCATGACGGCAATACGATCAGATTCTTTGACCCGTAATTCAGCCAGACCTTGCAGCGTGCTTTTGCCTTCTGCCATCGCTGCAGCAATAAACAGAATAGGGAATTCATCAATCATCGACGGCACAATCGAAGGCGGCACGTCGATAGCCTTTAAATGAGAATATTTAACAGAAAGATCGGCAACAGGCTCGCCACCGACTTCGCGAGGATTGAGATATTCGATTTTCCCGCCCATCGCCTTTAACATGCTATAGAGGCCGGAACGGGTCGGGTTAAGGCCAACATTTTCAACAATCAGATCCGATCCCGGAACAATAAGTCCTGCTACGATCAGAAAGGCCGCCGAGGAAGGGTCACCCGGCACTATAATATGCTGTGGCTTTAATTCGGCTTCGCCATGGATAGAAATGATTCTGACACCGTCATTTTCTTCGACCGAAAGATTGGCGCCATAGCCCTTTAACATCCGTTCGCTATGATCACGCGTTGGTACTGGTTCGATAACGCGGGTAATGCCCGGTGTATTCAAACCCGCCAGTAAGATCGCCGATTTTACCTGCGCAGAAGCAACCGGCAGGCGATATTCAATTGGAATCGCCGGATAAAGACCGGTCACAGTCATCGGCAAGCGATTGCCTTCTGCACCTGAAAAGTGTGCGCCCATCAGAGAAAGCGGGGTTGAAATACGTCCCATTGGTCTTTTGGATAAAGAAGCATCCCCGATAAAGGTCGCCGTAATGGGATGGGAAGCCACAACCCCCATCAATAAACGGGTAGATGTGCCTGAATTACCCATATCCAAAGCATTTTGCGGCTGCAAAAGACTTCCGACACCGACACCATGGATATGCCAGCATCCTTTTTCATCTTTTCGGATATCTGCGCCCATAGAGCGCATCGCTTCGGCTGTTGCCAGAACGTCTTCGCCTTCCAAAAGGCCTTCTACAAAACTTTCACCAACCGCCAAGGCAGACAGCATCAACGACCGATGGGAAATTGATTTATCACCGGGGACATGCACCTTGCCGGAAAGCGGCGGAGCCTTGCGACTAACAAGCGGGCAAGCGTGAACAGGACGGGTCATCAGCTAATCTCATCTCTATTTTAACAGCCGAATATAGAAAAAAATGACAAAACGGCTTAGAAAACCGGCGTTGGCTTTTGACATGAGGCCTAGGCTATGGCAAGGCGCGCGATATTCATCTGTCCGAATTATTGTCAAAGACCTTGTTTTAAGGGCTGATACGGCTTTAATCCGGTAGGATAAATCCTCATACTCTATTTTGCTTTGGCATTTCAGTTTATTTTTTACGTAAATTTTGTGAAAAACTTTCAATCATCGGAAAACTCTGGAAGGACGGTTCATGATCAAGCCTGAATGGGGCACTAAGCGGACTTGCCCGAAATGCGGAACCCGTTTCTATGATCTCGGCAAGGAAGATCCTGTGACCTGCATCGAATGCGGGACTGAATGGACTCCCGAACCGATTCTCAAATCAAAACAACCTTTGCCTTTTGACGATCAGAAAAAGGGCGACGAAGCTGGTAAATCGGATGATGCAGATCTGGAAGCAGATCTCGATCTTGACGATACCGATGACGTTTCTCCCGACGATGATGTCGATGATTTGGGCGGTAATGAAGATATCGGCGTCAATACCTCTGATGACGAAGATGAAAATAACTAAAAAAAATTGAAATTAACACTTGCAGGGGCGCGCAAATTGTTTATAGAGGGCGCGCACCTGTTAGAAAACAGATGTAAAAATTGGGGCCGTAGCTCAGCTGGGAGAGCGTCGCAATGGCATTGCGAAGGTCAGGGGTTCGATCCCCCTCGGCTCCACCAATTTTTTAGAGACCGCATTTTTAATGCGGTTTTTTTATGCCTTTTTGATTCTATTATTGTACAGTAAACAAATGGAAATAATTGATCATAAACTGCCGTCTACAACATTTATTCATGACACCACCTTAAATGGTATAGTAGAGGGAGACCTTACAGCTTCAGAAGGCATTCATGCGGTGATAAACGGAATAGTAACAGGTGATCTTATTATTCGTGCCGGTTCATATGTTGATATAAACGGTATAGTCAACGGCAGCGTGATTAACGAAGGTGGTCACGTAAAAGTCTACGGAATGGCTGGCTATATACGAGATATTGGGTCTACACAGACACTTGTTGATTCTGCGGCCATAATCCGATTTGCTTGATAATAGTAGAGTTAGCTAAAACTAAAATCGATTATGATGCTTAAATTATGGGGCGAACTAAAATTTTAGGAATACCTAAAGTCAAGCTTATGTTATCGCATCTAACATCTCATGGGTAACGCCTAAAAAACGGGTCAGAGTCGGCGTTTGATCGTCTTTTCGCCAAGCAATTCCTGTTTCTAGCAAGGCTGCCGGTTTCTGAAGTTCGATATAGCGGACATCTCTTCTGGCCATATGACGTAAGGATCGTGGCACTATCGCAATGCCCATAGAGGCCGCAACCAGACTGATGATAGTTTGCATCTGAATCGCTTGTTGCACGATATTGGGATAACCACCGCAGGCCTGATAATAGTCCATAACAATATCATAAAAAGCGGGTGCAAAATGGCGTGGAAAAATAATCAATGGTGCCTGTCTGACCGAATCTGGCGATAATTTCCGGTTTACCAAAGAAAGCCGCTGCTCCTTTATCCAAAGGGCAGGCACGGCTGCAATGAGCGGTTCGGAAACCAGCTTTTTATAAGAAAGGCTACTGGGTAGCTCGCTACTTCTTGGCGGGATGATAATGCCCGCATGGCGAAGCCCTTTGGTCAAATCTGATATTTGAAGGTCGCTTGTTGCCTCACTTAAAGATAATTCGACATCAGGATAAAGCGCGCGGTAGCGTCTGACCAATATCGGCAAGATATTAAAATCAGCGGTGCTGACAAAAGATAAATCAAGATGGCCTCTGCTCCCTTCTTTTAATCTTTCAGCAATTTGGGGCAGGGCATCCACCTCTTTTAAGGCGGCTTCGACATAATCGCGCCATGTCTCGCCAAAAGGGGTTAAGGCGACATGGCGTTTATTTCGGATAAAAAGAGCTATTCCCAGTTCTTTTTCCAAGGCCATAATCGATTGGCTAAGCGGCGGTTGGGTGATGCCCAACTGTTCAGCAGCTTTGCCGAAATGCAAATTTTCGGCCACCGCAAGAAAATGTCTAAGCTGACGAATATCCATTTTTAATATTCTATACGACTTTATTAGAAGAGAATAATATATTTTACTCCGCTTTTGATAGGCTTTAAAGAAACCCCATCCCATTTTCTACAGGAAGAATAATGCCTCCCTATCGTTCCAGAACCACGACTCATGGTCGTAATATGGCAGGTGCCAGAAGTTTATGGCGCGCAACTGGCGTCAAAAATGAAGATTTTGGTAAACCAATTATTGCTATTGCTAATAGCTTTACGCAATTTGTTCCCGGACATGTCCATTTAAAGGATATGGGGCAGCTTGTTGCTGAAGAAATTGAAAAAGCGGGCGGTATTGCCAAAGAATTCAATACAATCGCTATTGATGATGGTATCGCGATGGGACATGGCGGGATGCTCTATTCCCTGCCTTCGCGGGAATTGATTGCCGATTCCGTCGAATATATGGTCAATGCCCATTGTGCTGATGCTTTGGTCTGCATTTCCAACTGCGACAAGATTACGCCCGGTATGTTGATGGCTTCGATGCGCCTGAATATTCCGACCGTTTTCGTTTCTGGTGGCCCTATGGAAGCCGGTAAAGCCGTGGTTAAAGGGGTTAATCGGGCGCTTGATCTGGTTGATGCCATGGTGATGGCGGCTGATGACCATTATAGCGATGGTGAAGTCGAAGTCATTGAGCAGACAGCTTGTGCGACTTGTGGTTCCTGTTCCGGTATGTTTACCGCTAATTCGATGAATTGCTTGACTGAAGCTCTGGGGCTTTCCTTCCCAGGGAATGGTTCCATGCTGGCAACCCATAGCGATCGGGAACAGCTTTTCCGTAAAGCGGGTCGAACCATTGTTGATATGGCGCGCAGCTATTATGAACAAGAGGACGCATCTGTCTTGCCGCGTTCTATCGCGACGATCGGGGCTTTTGAAAATGCCATGAGCCTTGATATTGCCATGGGCGGTTCTACCAATACGGTTTTGCATCTGTTGGCGGTCGCGCAGGAAGGCAATGTGCCTTTTACAATGGCGGATATTGATCGTCTTTCCCGTCACGTGCCTTGCTTATGCAAAGTCGCACCTGCCAAAAATGATGTGCATATGGAAGATGTTCATCGGGCAGGGGGCGTCATGGCCATCTTAGGCCAGCTTGATCGTGCCGGATTGATCAATACCAGCTTGCGCAGCATTCATTCTCCGACTTTAGGGGCTG
>NZ_JAIWON010000142.1 GCF_020216885.1 Zymomonas sp.
AACAAATCTTTCATAATTAAAGAAAATATGGATTGAATTAATGTTTATCCGGCTTATCCGCATCCATCGCATAGTGAATAGACAGTAATTCACGATATTCGCTGTAAGGGCCAAAGGTCGTTGCTCGAATTTCGCCACCCAAAACAGCCGAACGACTTAATCTGTAACTGACAGCCAGACGACCTTCGTAACCAGCACCACTATGATGCTGGCCGGGGAATTTATTCGCCAGACTATTATTCGCGAGATTGAATTTGTTCATCTGATTTTGCAGATCATGTTCATTCGCGAAGATGTAGTTACTTCTTTCATAGAAGTTCTGATAGCCGGGGGCTAATTCTGCATTTAATTTCCAGCGTCCCAGCGTCCCAGTATAGCGCAGCGGGAAAGCCACACTGATAAAGTGGTTCGGACTGAAATAACCGCCTTGCGCAAAGCTAAAGAAATACTGGTTATTCAAATAATGCTGGTAATTGACGTTTACGCCGATGCTGAAATTAGAAGTTGGCGTATTCAGGAGTGAATAATAACCACCGACATTGGCTTCAACCGCATGGTTTTTCTGAACTCTGGTACCGTTATAGACCCGATAATTACCTTGGGCATAAAGACCACTACCATTGACATCGTAGGATAAACCACCGCCGCCGCCGGTTTTCATCACCGCACCCCATGTCAGCCCCATGACAGGATCAACACTTCCGGCATAAGCAATCAAACTGTCCATGACAGGACGACGTTCCATAAAGATATGGCCAGTCAAATGATCTATAATTTGAGGCGACCAGCTTACGCCGCCTTGAATATTGGTTTTTCTGAAGCCAATTGGGGTCGTGCCGATATCAAGACGGATATCTTTGATTTTAATACCTGCATCAAGGGCGACACCCGAAGCGGATTGATCTTTAACCGGAGCATACATCGCCTTACCACCCGCAGCGATACTGGCGTTAGAGACTAACGGGTTACTACCGAAATAAGGCGCACCATACTGGTCAGGCTGACCTGCGGTTAGATAAACCGGCGTTACCGAGAAGAAGCCCCTTACCCGACTACCCAGATTAGTGGATACTTTGGCATTGAAAGCATATTCATTTAAACGGCTGAGGCCATTCTGACCAGAATGTTGCCTGAATTCGGGCGTACCTTCCAGAACAGTGCCTGTATTCAAAGAAAGATGGTCAATCCCGTCATTGATATCTCGCAATAACGGATCATGACTACCACCATTCAAGCGCGCGGCAGCTGGATAGTTTATTGGATCGGCAACCGCGATGCTTGTATAGGAAGGCGCTTCCAACATCGTGCTTTGACCAAAGGCGCTACCGGGCGAGAAAACATTCCAGCTGTCATATTTCCGTTGCTCGGCCATATCCCGTTTAATTTTTTCCTGACGCTCATCCTCGTCATCGTAATCATTTGACAAGCTGCGGTCAGGGAATACCCGTGTATTCAGGCTATCAAGCCCATTACCAGAAGAACGACTTCCCGTTGTCTGGTTTGGAAAAGGTAAAGCATTTTGGGTCGATGTAAAATTATTGGCAAGCAAAGGCTGCGATGCCTGTGCCTTTTTCGATGATGAGGAAACCGTATTAGCAGCCTTACGCCCTTCATTGTAATCGGCGGTATCTGCTGCCAAGACCTGTCTACTGCCATAGCTATGGCGACTGGCTGGCTTTTCCTCGGATCGATTATGAAAGTTTTCTTCATCCGAAGACGCAAATAAAGGATGGGACGAAAAACCCGATGGCTGCTTTACTGTAGGCTGCTGGGGTTTTTGATAGCTTGTGCCATGAGCAAAGCGATCATTATTCCCGCCAGACGACCGCGCCGAATGATAAGAAGATGTCTGCCCAAAACCATCATCATAATCGTCACGATTATAATGATAGTCATCACGATCTATATCTGCGTCGCTATCAGACGAGGCCATTTCAACCTGACTGCGGGTCTGTAAACGACGGAAATCCTCTTCATTCAGTGCAAAAGGATTATAATTATCGCGCGGAAGATTGGGGGCATCGACCACAATCGGGCTATTGTCATCATTAGCAGCATCAGAAGGTAGATCAGCCGACCGGCCTTGCCGCACCATTCTTTGATAAACGCGATGCGCTTTTTTCAGGTCTTTTAAGGCCTGCTCATCATCACTTTTAGATTTTTCAAAGCGAGCAGAGGCCAAATAAACATATGGGTTACCGGGTGCTACTTTCTTCAAGCGCCGTAAAGCCTGCTCTGCGCGATCATCATTCCCCTGTTGTTGAGCAATCGTTAAACTGTTCAACAAAGCTGACGCATCTCTCGGGTGATTCCGTAGCATATAATGGTAAAGCGATTGCGCTTTATCGGTAAGTCCTGCATCCTGATAAATTCTAGCCAAGACCGGCAAAATGTTATCGCCGCCGCCCGTTTCTTCCCAAGCCTGATGCAACACATCAAAAGCAGGCATATAGAGCTTTTTTTTGCGCATCATATCAGCACGAGCAATCGCCAAGGTGCGGTTAAGCATCTTATAACCATTCTGGTCATGGCTAGACATTTCAGGCGCAATCTGACTGATGAAGTCGCTGGCCGTATCATAATGACCCGTGCGGATCAGAACGGACAAGCTGGCTTGATAGTCATTCGCCTCACCCAAAGGCAAAGATAAACTATGCTCGGCTAAAAACGCTGCATCTTCAACATCGCCCAATTGTAATAAGCCATCGGCAATCATCCCTAGCTGGGAAATACTGCGATTGGGATCATTCGCTAAAGAGCGCAACAGACCAATAGCATCACCACGCCGCCCATAAAGACTCATCCGTTTGGCACGCGCCAAAGCGATATTGATATCAGCAGATTCAGCGATCTGATTAATCAAAGGCGTGCGGGCATCATCAGGGATGCGTTCAATCAGGCTGATAACATGCCGATTATCGCCCATTTCCTGCCAAAAAAGACTGGCGGCATAAATAGCTTCTTCAGAAGAGGCTTGATCTTCCAAAGGTCTAATTAAGCTGACCGCTTCTGGGCGATGTCCTTCCTTTAATAACAGGCGGGCATAATCAAGGCGTAACCATGGATTGGCAATATCATTGGCAATCGCCGTTCTAAAATATTGCTCTGCATGGGCATAATCACCTTGAGACAAGGCACGTCGTGCTTTGATGCTGTTTTCTTGGCTCCGTAAACGGGCGACCGTGACGGCATCGGCAGAATTACCTAATTTGTCGTAAAGCGCCATTGCCTTGTCGAATTGTCCCTGACGCGCATAGATATCAGCCAAAAGGGCATTGGAAACATTAGCATCGCCGCCCTGCTGATTTTGTAATTGCTCTAAAATGGACTGGGCTTTGTCAAGCTGGTTTGCTCGGCTAGCCGCTTGGGCTTCCTCAAAACGTCCATAGAAACGAGCCGAAGACAAGGCATTTGCCCAGCGATAACCGTCTTTATCAGAAGAGGCTTCTTCTAAATAACGGATGGCTTCAGCATAACGATGTTGTTTTAAGCGAATAATACCCAAGCCACCCAAGGCATCCTTGTCATGGGCATAAAGCGCTAAAGCCCGTCTAAAACGCTGTTCGGCAATATCAAGCTGGTTATTCTTAAACGCATTAAAGCCTTCAAGCCGAATACGGCCTGCACGCGCAGAAGGCGTTAGCCCCGTTGGGAAAGAACGGCCACCCTGCCCCGTAACAATTTTGGTCGGAGCATTATTGGGACTGCTATCGCTTTCAGGGGCTGCCGGAATGAAAGTTGATTCCTGCAAGGCCTGTTTGGCCATTTTATTATTAGGGTCAATTTCGAGCAATCTCTGCCACGCATTGGCAGCTAGATCATTCCGGCCTCTATTTTTCCAGAAAATCGCCTGACGCCGCAATAACTGAATAGCACTGCCACTACCTGCGGTGGATCCCGATTTTGCCGTGCCTGCGTTGTTATCCGGCGTTGGGGTCTTGCTGACACTGGCTGGCAAGGGATCTACGGCCATAGATCCCAGCATTATGGCACCAGCCAGAGAGGAAGCGAGAGTAATGCCTGTTATGCGTTTCATTCTTCGGACTCATCGTTTTCTGAAACCTCCGCAGTGGAGGCGTGCTTAAGCCGGCGTTTTTGCTGAATTCTAAGAAGGGTTCCGATCGGAACAGCCAGCAGAAGCGCGACGCATAACGTTAACACAATCATTACTAACGGATGGTTACTAATCCAGTAACCAATCCATAACCAAAATGGAACAGAACCTCGCCAATATAATGATCCGACCTGAAAACTCCGTATTCCATTAATTGTATTCAGGGCAAGATCGCCTTTTATTTGTCCATCATTTTGTTTTTTATCAAAAGCCTGAACAAAATCAGGTAATTTATTCTGGTCTAGGGCAAGTAAAGCAACAGCATCATGGCTTCTATCAAAGGGTGAACGCCATGCCATTAAGCCCTCAAATTCAGGTGAAGAAATCGTCGCGGCGACATCCTGATCAGGATAGGTCGGGACATCAGGGCTAGTCATATGAAGGAAACTGGAAAAACGACTGGATAGCAGACGCTCTTTCAATGTCATATGCTGACCATTCCACCGGACTGGAGCATTTTCCAAAAGATTATTTTCAGCCAAAGCCGAGCCACCAATAATCAGGAGATCCCGCCCTTTAAGACGATCGGGATTAACGCCTTCTTGAACTGCGACACGGGTTACAGCCGCACCGGTGGCACTACCAAAGCGCGCCATCAAACCAAGATACGCCTGAATAGCCCCTGCCGACGGGTGTTCTTCCATCAAAACAGTCGTTTCACCCAAATCGGCTAGCTTTGTGAAAGGATATCCCGAACCGGCAAATAATCCCAAATCAGGCAACCGCGCCAAATGATGCGCATGCATTAGGTTGATACTGCTGTCGGGATCAATCGTTGAACGAACGTTGTTCGGCAAAACAGCCTGACAACGCCCCTTATCGGCTAACTGCAAATCATAGAAAAAGCTAAGATAGTTGTTTGGCGCGATCGTGTAGGCTGGGATGGTGCGGCTTCCGTGATTGCGGATACCGACAGCACCATCACGTCCTAATAATCTATCTATCCATGTTTTTTCACCGATTGGTAAAGTCGAAACGTATTGCGAGTTAAGCGATATATCCAAACGCGAACGTTTTCTATCGAGCCAGCTACCATAAGGATAACGATAATTCACTTTCATTCTGGGGCCAGAATAAGGCCAGAAGAAAAGATCAGGTGCTGATTTGAAATTCACTTCCAAAGGCCCCGGCATAATACTGTTACCGATAAGGTCTTGAGGTGAATGCACTAATTCAGAAAGTTTGACAGGCCGATCAGTTCTAATCCATTTCGGCGCTTCATAAGGCTTGTAGCTCGGAATTTTAACGTCATCGACGACAACACGCTGGCCTTCTAAAGACGCGCTTCGGGTTGCCAAAACGGCCGCCGCCTGTTTTAATTCTTCTCCATTCCGCCCCATGACAACGAGAAGTTGTCCCGTAGCATCATTCGGATTTTTGGCAATCGCAATGGTTGGCCCCGTAATGTGATCGTCCCCTAATCCAGGGATCGGATTACGTCCGGTTGTAAAAACAATCGCGTTTCCGGTTGGGATACCGTCTGACACAGGCGTAAAGGCCGCCCCTTTAAAACCGCGAGAACTACCGATCCATGAAGAAACATATCCGGCCGCTTCTAGCATATCTTCATTGGGAGCAGACCGGAAAACAAATGGCAAATTCAAACGCCCCGTTTCAAAACGATCGAAGAAAGGCGCGGGTAAGCGCTCAAGATCGGCTTGAAGTGGCATTTTAACCATTTCAAGATCAAGAAAAGACCGTTTATTGGAAATATTCATCCACAGTGAGCTATGCACCGGATCTTCACAATCGCGGGTATAATGGCCAATAAAACGCAGATTGATGCGATTTTCACCCGGAAGGAAAAGGGCGGGGTCGACCGGAAGGACAATTTCCAGACCATTTGCATTTTCGCGTAACAGCGGCACCGAGCGAATAACTTCATTATTCACTAAGACAACAAGATGACTAAGGTCACTTAATAAGGCCGGAGAATAGGTGGCGCTAAGGCGCAGACTGGCCTTTGCGACCGTTTCGTCATTTCTAAGCCCGAAAGGAATTCCCATTTCGCCGATGACACCTACCAGATGAATTGTCTGGCCGATTCCCATCGATTCAAAAGAAAGATGTCCTTGATGTGCCGTTGCCGGAACCGGAATATTTTCTAAAGCGCTATCCGATGTATTAACGACACGCTTGGTTTTGACAGCCGCCGCACCAGCTTGCTGATCGTAAGAAACACCCGATAATGTGAGCAACATCAAACCGGCTACGGTTGCTTTTTTGGCTTTTGTCATTTTTTTACTGCCCCCTTCTCATTCTTAATCGCCGCTTTTTTGTTGATCCGTTTTTGGGGACGGTAACGCAGCAAACCAAAGATAATTTTAAGAATGTGTTTCATGGATGCGATGGTTGAAACAGGTTTTTCTTCAGGGCCATAATGCAACCAAGCATCGGCCTGTCCCATCAGTGCCGCGACCAGTTTTTTCTGTTCTGGCATTGAGGCTGCTTCAAATTGCAGACGGACGAGAGAACCGCTTTTGCTCACGATTTTAACCGGTAAAGCAAAAGACCGATTATCTACTTTCATAGAAATTTCGGAAATGCCCCTGTCCGCTAATTCGTAATTTTTGGGTAAGGAAAAGGCTAACCCACCTAACGAGATATTGTCTGTAACACTATCAATGGCATGTCCATCGTCGAAATAGGCGGTAAAAGGCATACGGAAAGGAAAACGGACTGTATTCCTGATCTGTCTGCTTTCATGCGCAACGGCAATGGATGCCAATAAGATAATAAAATTGAAACTTGCCCAAGTCACATTCAGCAACACAACCGAGGGCTGAATGTGAAAATAACTGGAATAAATGAGTTTTATGACACCAACGACTAGACCAAAAAACAAAAAAGCAGCAGTTATAAGGTGCGGGCGAACAGAACGAAGATCAAAATAATTATCTTCCATTCTTTCGCCTTTGTCGGTGACGTTAAAACTACCTTTTTTAGGATTAAATAGAGTAATAAGAGTCGGCTTTATCAAGTGAAAGGCTAAAAGCGTTTCATTGATTTCACCCCAAAAAGGCTGTCTTCTCCCATTACTCAATCTTTCATGCGCCCAGAGTGACAGGAGCAGATGCGGAATGGCATAAGCAAAAACCATGACAGCAGAGGCGTGAATAATACTGGAATTAAACAGGATAAAAGCCAAAGGCGAAATTAAAAAGATGACCCGAGGCAGAGCAAATTGATAATGCAGCAGTGCGTTCATATAACAAAGCCGCTGGGCAATGGTGAGTCCACGCCCCCATAACGGATTATCTACTCTTAGAATCTGCGTCATGCCTCTCGCCCAACGAGCGCGCTGCTTGATATGGGCTAAAAGCGTATCCGTTGCGAGACCTGCTGACAGCCGGATATTGATATAGGCGGTATCCCATCCTCGCCTTTGAAGTCTTAAAGCCGTATGGGCATCTTCCGTCACCGTTTCGCCGGAAAAGCCATTATTTTCTTCCAAGGCTTCGCGACGAAGAATAGCGCAAGAACCACAAAAAAACGTTGCATCCCAAAGATCATTACCCCGTTGCACCGTTCCATAAAACAGCTCGTTATCACCGGGTAATTCGTCACCACCCGGCACATTTCTTTGGATAGGATCAGGGGAATAGAAAAAATGCGGTGTCTGAACCAAAGCCAGATTAGGCTCTTTTTGTAGCCATCCCACCGTTAATTGTAAAAAAGCTCTTGTTGGCACATGATCGCAGTCAAAAATACAGACCAATTCACCCTTGGTCTTTTTTAAAGCAGCATTCAGGTTACCGGCCTTGGCATTCAGATTATCATTTCGGGTTAAATAATGGCAGCCTGCCTCTTCTGCAAAAAGCCGAAATTCTTCGCGATGCCCATCATCCAACAAATAAACATCGAAACGATCTTTGGGGTAATCCATACCCAAAGCCGCAAAGACAGTATTCTGAACGATTTCCAGACTTTCATTATAAGTCGGGATAAAAACATCAACGGTAGGTAATTCGTCATCTTCCCCTGATAACGGGACAACGGGACGCTGCATCGGCCATAATATCTG
>NZ_JAIWON010000143.1 GCF_020216885.1 Zymomonas sp.
GTCGGCAAAGCGGTATTGATAACAACGGGTGCTTCTATTCCCGATTTATGCCGGACAGACATATGGCCTGATGGTGCCGATATAACCAAGAGTAAACAAAGTGCCACTGCCGTTAAAGAGGAGAGTAACACGGCAGCCAGACAGATTACACTATTAGCAGATAAACGAAACAAGGGTATTCCATTTCAAAAAAGCTATTGTGGAAGCATATCATATTCTATTCGTTAGTAAAAACAGATAAAAACAATGCTGAATAGAGCTGTGAGTGAAGCACTCTTTTATCCAAAGGTTATCTTTATAAAGCCTTAATTGAAAAATCCGCTGCTATAAAAATAGGGAGAAAAGAATAACTTTCCTCCCTATTTTCTAAAATCTGTCCTATCCTTGATAGGCTTCAATCATAGTCGATTATAAAGAAACATCGACTTTAAAATAATAGAAGCCCCCATTCATGCCCAATTGGGACGTGCTCATATTATATTGTGGCACACCCAAATAACGATGCGCGACAGGCACACGGCTAGGATGGGCATTGAACAGATTGTTGGCACCTATCGTCAAAGCCAGTTTCGGATTTACTCGATAGGTAATATCAAGGTTAGTCACAAATTTAGGCTGGTTCAGGAATTTGAAGAAATCATAGGCTGATGCCACCGATGTATTGGCGACCCCTTTATAATAAGCCAATTGAGACGTGGTCTTTCCCCAGCGGATTTCATGTAAACCGACAATCCATTTTTTGTCACCGCTAGTGAACTGACCGCCCCAGATAATCTTACTACGCGGATAAGCCGTGGTGATATAAGCAATACTCTGCGCTGTCAGAAGGTCATTTCCTTGGGCATCTGTGCTTTGATGGGTTAAGATGGTACGGTTGACATTCGCGGCAACGCTCCAATCAATCCGTCCGATATCACCAAGATAAGTCGGGTAGGTGGCCGTAATATCAATACCACGGGTGCGGGTGCTGGCGACATTGGCAAACCAATGGGTTGATAGCGAAGCCGTTGCCCAACTCGATGCATCAGATGGCAGAGTAAAACCGTTCATTGCCAAGGCGGTTAAGGCCTGATTGCCATAGACATTACCCCCTGGCAAAATCTGATCACGCAACTTAATTTGATAGAGATCAGCTGTAATGACCAATCTTTTGATCGGTTCAAAGGTTACACCCGCTGTAATATTGGTTGACCGCTCTGGTTTTAGTTTCTGAGCGCCATTGGCCAAAGCGCCGGGCGAGCTAGCACTGATAATACCATGGGCGGCCGTTGGCGATAAGGTGACGGCGCTATAATATTCCTGCGCCAAAGTCGGAGCATGGAAGGCATTGGACAGGGTTGCTCTGAATCCTAACCATTTGAAAGGATCATAGCGCAGCGCCACTTTTCCTGTTTTGGTATCCCCAACATCAGAATAATGCTCGTAACGACCCGCAACATCAATTTGTAACTGTTTGACGAGATGGGTCGCTACATCAAAATATCCACCGAAGACATTCCGGCTAAATTTACCCGCATTGGCAGCTGCCGTGCCGGGGAGGGCATCTGACCCACTTCCATAGGTGGAATCCGCTGATCCAGCACCAATAGTATAGCTTTCATAACGATGCGTTGCCCCACCGGCGACGTTGATTTCATGAGGCCAACCATCAATATGGAAAGCCTTGCTAAAATCAATGGCATTACTCCATTGCTGGTTATTAAACCGCTGAACACCTTTAAAGGTGGTAGGTGTTCTGCCTGTATCGCGCGACAATTGCAGATTGGCAGAATCCTTAAGGCCAATATTATCATAGTCACGGCCATAAACACTGGAAACATCCCAGTTCCAGCCTTTAACTTTGCCCTTTAATCCAGCCATGATTTCCCAATCATTTTCATTGATGGTCTCAATCGGCGAATAACCATTGGGATAAATAGCCGCATAAGCGGGGTAATTGGTTAATGAGCTAGGCAGACGATAATTTTGATAGGCACCAGCAGAACGATGGGCATAAGTGGCTAAACCATAGGCCTCGATATTATCAGTGATTTCATAGCCACCTTTAATAGCAAAACTTTCTCGAGTCTGTTCTGGTTGCCCTAGTAATTTATTGTCTTTAGTGCCCGTTCTTAAATCAGCCGCACTGCGGTAGGTATGGTTTTGGCATAGGAAATCACCACTGACATGGAGATAGCCGCGAGACCCCAATTTAGTGCCACCATCGAGATACACACCTTGCTGAAAACCGTCTTTAGCGGCAGTAATGCCAGTTAAAGTCTGAGCATGGAAACCATGATCCTGTTTTTTCAGGATGATATTAACAACCCCAGCAACAGCATCAGAACCATATTGTGCCGAAGCCCCGTCACGTAAAACTTCGATATGGTCAATCGCGGCCATCGGAATCATGTCAATATCAACCGGTGTAGATCCCTGCTGTGGGCCCGGATTGGCATAGATATTGGCGGTCGTATGGCGCCGTTTCCCATCGACCAAGACAAGGGTTTCGTTCGGGCTAAGCCCTCTTAAACTTAAGGAATCTGTTAAAGCCCCGCTATCATATCCACCGTTTGGCACAGTCAAAGAAGGTAGTAGCTGTGTCAGAGCATCACGCAAACTGGGCATACCTGTTTGTGCAAGCTGTTTTGCGGAAATAATATCAATGGGGGAAATACTTTCGCGTGCTTTCTTACCGGTTTCGCGGGTTCCGGTGACAATAATCGCATCCCCTGCATTTCCAGCGCTATTCGAGGGATTCTCAGCTATATTATTATTGAGAGCCAGCTTTGCGGCTGTTTCCGATGTTTCACTTGCAAAAGCAATCGTCGGATATTGTAAAAAAGTCGAGGAAAGGCAAACAAAAAAGCCACCCTTGAGGAATACTCGCTTCATAACACGCCCCCCATAATTTGTTAGTCTTGTATCTGACCTTTTTGTGCGATGATTTTAAAGAAAAGATTTGTTTTTAGGGCTAAAGGAAACATTTTACTCGTAATATTATTGCAAAAGACAGTGTCATTTTATAAAAATTTTATTCAAATGTCTAGTGATATAATTTTAATTTTACCTATATTGTGTCTTTTTTAATACAAAATACTAAAATATAAAAATATAACGCATCTATCTTATTAAATTAGACATGGAGAAAATGGCTGCGCCACTTTTACGAGACAGAATATAGCCTGTTATTATCGTATATTTTTCGCTTAATTATTGAATAATAACGTTTTTATATAAATTTTTTTTTACTTTTGCTGATATCGAAACGCTCCTTCAAAGGATTTATTTTATTTTGAATGTATAAAAAACTCGAAATAATCTAAATTTTTTCTTCAAGATTGCTTTAGCTTTAAGGGTGCTTTGAACACCCTTAAGGCCAAAAAATTATTCAGCTTTAGAAATTGGACATATGGCCTGTCGCAAAGGCGCAAGGCCACGACTAGCACGGCGGGCATCCAACTGGTCTTTATCAATCACAGGATACAGGGAGCCATCCGGCTTTACTCTTGTTCCATAGATTTGAGGCTTACCGTCTTTTGCCAGGAGTTGATCTTCCAGAATAGCGAGATAATCACCGGGAAAATCTTGCCGTGCAAAAAGACGCCGCATCATATCCACGGCATTTCTTTGAAAAGCAAAATCACGAGACCGTTGAATTAAAGAAAACTCAGCCGCAACCCCCTGACCACCAATTTGGGATACTGAAAAAAGCCCTTCTTTCTCGATCATTTTTTTAAAATCGCGGGTATTCTTGCGGTCTGTTTCTTCGACTTCTTTCCAGTCGATCGGCTGACCTTTAGTAAAATGATTCCGAACCGCCTGTTCATGCTCACTCATCGCAATTAAGATTTTTGCCTGTTTTTTAAATGAATTCGCTGCTTTGATATTCTGAAAATGCCGGCTGTTTAATTCTGCGCCGGGGAAGGATAGGTCACAATTATCGGCTATAGCTTCTATCGGATTCGTCACAGGTTGTTCTGCCAGAGCAATAACCGAAAAAGATGAAAATATCAGAAAAATGATTTTCTTTTGAAAAGCAGACAGCCCAATAGAGATCTTATCAGTCTTCATAGGGCGATGACCTGATAAATATGAAAAAGCGTTGAATGCCTTTTTAATCATTGTCCAATGTATCTCTTTTTATTTTGGTAAAGAATTATGTTTTTTGAAGAAAAATTATATTTTATCAAAGCATAGTCTGCTTTTATTTATAAGGTAAATTTATATATAAATTATTTTCTTCAAAAGAAGAAACGATATCTATAAAAATGTCGAAATATTTTTTTTAAAAAATTTTATAAAAAGAAAATTTCTATTGTAGAAAATGCCAATATTTTATTTTATTCCCATTATTCTTTCATTACTAATATCGGACATCATACTTGTTGAATGAGGCTTTTTCAGCTATGGAAGCCTTCATTCGTCAGAGGATTAATGCGGTTCACGTGTTAATTCTGGTTATGGTATCGAATCTTTTTATAGTCCTCCTCATGCCTTTTCACAGGATAACAGGCCGGAAAAAAGATAAAAGATAGATACTAATCTTTCTAAATGGACAGGAAACACATGAGCCTGCGCAACGTGGCCATCATCGCGCATGTCGATCACGGCAAAACGACGCTTGTCGATCAGTTATTTCGTCAATCAGGTACTTTCCGCGAAAATCAGCGGATCGATGAAAGAGCAATGGACTCCGGCGATCTTGAAAAAGAACGCGGTATTACCATTCTCGCCAAATGCACCTCGATTGAATGGAGCGGCAAACGTATCAATATCGTCGATACGCCCGGCCATGCTGACTTTGGCGGTGAAGTAGAACGTATTCTTTCTATGGTTGACGGTGTTATTCTGTTGGTTGATGCCGCAGAAGGCCCTATGCCACAGACCAAATTCGTGACCAGTAAAGCCTTGGCACTTGGCCTGAAACCTATCGTGGTCGTCAATAAAATTGACCGTCCTGATGCGCGTGCAGCCGAAGTTCTGGACGAAGTTTTCGACCTTTTCGTGACCTTAGGTGCCAGCGATGAACAGCTGGACTTCCCGGTTCTTTATGCTTCCGGTCGTAATGGTTATGCTGGTGAAAGCGAAGAAGTTCGCGAAGGCACCTTGGCACCCTTGTTTGAAAAGATTGTCAATCACGTCAATGCCCCGAAAGTTGACGCGGATGCACCGTTCCGTTTTCTGGTAACGCTGCTTGATCGCGACAATTTCGTCGGTCGTATTCTGACGGGTCGTATTGATGCTGGTAAGCTTTCTCTGAATCAGCCTATCCATGCTATTGATATGGACGGCAATATTCTCGAAACTGGCCGTGCTTCAAAAATTATGGCTTTCCGTGGTCTGGAACGTGTTCCAGTTGAAGAAGCCTCTGCCGGTGACATTGTCAGCCTTGCTGGTCTTACAGTTGCAACGGTTGCCAATACGATTGCTGACCCGTCAGTCAAGGAACCGATCGCTGCTCAGCCGATTGATCCGCCCACCTTGTCCATGCGTTTCTCTGTCAACGACTCTCCTTTGGCAGGAAAAGAAGGCACCAAGGTCACCAGCCGGATGATCCGTGACCGTCTGATGGTCGAAGCTGAATCCAATGTAGCTATCCGCGTCACTGAATCCGACGAAAAAGACAGCTTTGAAGTCGCCGGTCGCGGTGAATTGCAGCTGGGTGTTTTGATCGAAACGATGCGCCGTGAAGGTTTTGAACTTTCCATCAGCCGTCCGCGTGTGTTGTTCACCGAAGGTGAAAATGGCCGCGAAGAACCGTATGAAACGGTCGTTATCGATGTTGATGACGAATTTTCCGGCACGGTCGTCGAAAAAATGTCACTGCGTAAAGCTGAACTGGTCGACATGCGTCCTTCAGGTGGTGGTAAAACTCGTATCACTTTCTCAGCTCCGTCACGTGGTTTGATCGGCTATCATGGTGAATTTTTATCCGATACCCGTGGTACCGGTATTATGAATCGCCTGTTTGAGAAGTATGGCCCCTATAAAGGCCCGATCTCTGGTCGCCAGAATGGTGTGTTGATTTCTCTTGGTACCGGCGCTTCGGTTGCTTTCGCCCTTGGTTCTCTCGAAGAACGCGGCGTTCTGTTTATCGGTGCTGGCGAAACCGTTTACGAAGGCATGATCATTGGTGAAAATGCCCGTGAAGGTGACTTAGAAGTCAACCCGCTCCGTGCAAAACAGCTTACCAATATGCGTTCTTCCGGTAAGGATGATGCTATCCGTTTGACGCCACCGCGCGCCATGACGCTGGAACAGGCTATTGCTTATATCGCTGATGATGAACTGGTTGAAGTTACCCCGAAATCTGTTCGTCTGCGTAAACGTTGGCTCGATCCGAATGAACGCAAGCGTCATGCTCGTGCCAGTAAAAACCTCTAACTGATTTTAGAGCTGTCAAATTTAGGACTGTCAAAAAAATAACAGTCTCTTTGATGGCTCCCGTCAGAATTTTATGAAAAAGCGCCTTCTGTTCAGGAAGGCGCTTTTTTCTTTTAAGATAGTGTTGTTTTTTGCCATATAAAAAGCATGGCATCATTCTTGCTTCATCCTGATCGACTGCCCTTATCATAACAGTCTGGACAGAATAACAGGGGGACTATCCAGCGTGACAACCAATTTTGTTTCGCTTTCAAAAAAAATTGAAGGTCGCATGGAATCTATCCGCATGGCCATTGACCAAGCGGCACAGGATTCCGGTGTTGATTTCTCTTATCTTATGGCACAAGCCCGTTGCGAAAGCGGTCTTAATCCTCATGCCAAAGCGCAAGGGTCAACAGCGGCTGGTCTGTTCCAATTTCTTAATCAGAGCTGGCTTGGTGTTCTAAAACAGCATGGCGATGAATATGGTTATGGCTGGGCAGCTGATGCGATTAGCCGCGAGGGGGGACGCTGGGTTGTCCATAATCAGGAATTAAAATCCCGCATTTTTGAACTTCGAGAAGAGCCTGCGGCAGCAGCCGCAATGGCGGGAGCTTTCGCAGCTGACAATGCCCAAAAACTAAAGCAATGTCTGGGTCGCCCTGCCAGCCGAGGTGAATTATATTTTGCCCATTTCCTCGGGGCAGCCGGTGCCAGCCGTTTCCTGACAAAAAGAGCAGTGGATGGTAACGCCTGTGCCGCCCTCCATTTCCCGAAAGAAGCCAAAGCGAATAAAGCGGTATTCTATACTCATGATGGGAAGGGGCGTAGCTTTGATGAGGTCTATCATATGCTGGCCTCACGTCTTGACCGGAATGCTAATGATGCCGATAGCGAATGGCTCAAAAAAGGTAATCTTCACTACGCTGCTCATTATAAGGTCATTCCTGATCGCTTTGAATCCCCACAAAATAACGCTCGTCTTATTTCTCTCGCGATGCAGGGCGTCGATGGTATGACTGCTGCTGCGATGCTCAGCCACCGTCCCAATACCCATAGCGCTACCAATGCAGATGCCCATAAATATTCTAATGATGCCAGAATGGCCTATGCTCTAATTTCTTCTTCGTTGAGCAATATCTAACTCTGAAATCCCAAATTTTGATCATATTTAAGCCAAAAACTAGTCGGGAAAAGATATCTATCAATCTATCTTCAAAAAAAGAATCATTCTTTTATAAGCAAATCATATCCTATAAATGGGTGATTTTAATTATCTATAAATCCAACCTTAAGGTAATTTAATGTATTTAAAGTCATGATTTGGAAAATAGATTGATATCGGATGAATTAAATATATCTGCTTGACACTAAAGCTAAATCAGCTTTAGCAGGTTGTGATTTATATGCCAGTTTTTGGCAAGGCTTTTTAATAAAGATGACTTTTGATGG
>NZ_JAIWON010000144.1 GCF_020216885.1 Zymomonas sp.
AACAATGTAAAAGACTATTATTGAAATTTTTAAAAAATGAAAGATATGAAAATAATACTATTAAATTAAATAAATTTTATAAAATCATGAAAAATATCAAATAAAAACCCTAAATAAAGCCACACTTCATGCTGTTTATAAATAAACACTTCTTTTCTTATAAAATCAGTTGGTCATTTATTGAACAGCATGGGGGATTATGACGAAGCGAAAACTTTCAAAGCGTAGCCTTTGGCTCGCGGGGGTCACTTTTCTTATTCAGGCAGGGGTTACGTTAGCTTTTCCTTCATCTGCTGAAGCTATTGTTATCAATGATAACGAAACACCGGACAGTATTTTGGATCAGACTAATTTCACAGGCATTGGTCAAATGATCACCGATACAAAAAACGGTAATCTGACGACATGCACTGGCACTTTAATCAATCCAAGAACCGTTTTGTTCGCAGCACATTGTGTCAATAATGAAGCGGCGACCAGCTATGGTTCAGGGCAGGGCGGGACACCGGTCAGCTTTGGTTTTGCGGCTGATAATAAAAACGCCGTTACAAACTGGTTATCTTCGGGGCAACGTTATCAAACCAATGTCGGGCAAGGAATTTATACGGTCGAGCAGGTGAATTATAACCCAGCCTCGATTGATCCTTCCGGCAAAAATTATCTGCATGGCGATATCGCAACCGCTACGCTTGACACACCGGCCTCTGATGTTCCGACATGGTCGCTGCTTTTTTCTCCACTGACCGGAAATAGCGGCAGTTCGGATAAAAATGGCACGGGTTATCATGTCTCGATAAGTGGTTACGGGATGTCCGGCATCGGTTCAACGGGCGCTACAGAAGCCATAGATTACCGACGGCGTTCTGCCGAAAATATATTGGGTGCCTTGGCTTCTATGAATGATGTCACAGGATTTTTATCGAATACAGCTAATGGCTCAGCACAGAACCTCTATCAGTTTGATTTTGATGATCCGAAGAAAGGGCAGCAAGGGCGCAATCCGAACGATATTGATTTGTTCGGTGATACTGCGCTCCAGAAAGAAGGGATGACAGCTTCCGGTGATTCCGGCGGGCCCCTTATTCTGGATCAAAGTTTTTCAAAAGAGGTTGTGATCGGCGTTTTGTCCGGTGACAACCGCTATTTTTCAGGTCAGGCAGAAAGCAGTTATGGCACATCTGCCTTTTACCAGCCTCTTTATCTTTATTGGCAATGGATAGCCGCTAATAACCCCTATCATTACGCCATAGCCAAAGCTGGGGACGGTAAATGGAGCGATCCCGACCACTGGTTAAGTCAGGTAGATCCTCATTATCAGATACTCGACAGCAACGGCCAATTGGTAAACGGTATTCCGTCTACGGCCGAAGCCGGAGAAAAAGGGGATAGCCCGAAATTTGGTAGCCTTTGCTACGACAACGGCACCAGCCGCTATTGCAAAACCTTAGCGACAGGAAGTAATAGCAGCGGACAGGATGCACTGCCCCAAGCCAGCTTGGAAAATGGTCTTCCCAATGCCAGTAATTTTGTGCCAGATAATCAGGAATCTGACCGATTAAGCGGTAGCAAAGCACGCTATTTTGATATTACGCTCTCAGCTGACGGAACAACCACACTTGATATGAATGCTACGGTTGATCGCTTTGCGATAGATGGGGCAGGGGCAAAGCTCGATATCCAAAAAGGTTATCGCTTAAATAGCTTAATAGATGTCACCCAATATAATGGCTGGATGAATGTTGATGGCGCGCTGGCAACATCGGGTGATTATGCCATCATCACAGGGCTGTTAACAGGTAGCGGCAGCATCACTACACCCTATCTGACCAATGTGGCGGGCGTTATCGCCCCGACGGGTAATCTTGCAGTTAATGGTAATCTTATTCTGTCTTCAGGCAGTCAGCTTGCCATTCGGTTAGGGGCAGATCAAACATCAGACAAGCTCACCATCAACGGCTTAGCTAATCTTGGGGGCGCAGTCCGTTTTTCAACTTTATCGGGTTATAAACCTCATAGCGGTGATAAATTCACCTTTCTGACAGCCAGTGACGGCCTATCAGGACAGTTCGATCATACTTCCAGCGCAGAAGGTATTTTAAATCCGATTTTAAGCTACGACCAGAATAGTGTTACTGCGATTATAAAGATGAATAACTATCAAGATATCGTCGATAGTCATTCTTCGGTACAAAAAGCCTATGCTCAATTACTCGATCAAAATCGCCAAGCTAATAGCACGGGATTGGATAATCTTTACACGCGTTTAGATTTGATGGATGCCGCTCATCTGCAATCGACACTTGAATCCATGGCACCTAGAAATGAAGCTACCATTCGTGCATTAGATCGTGCAGGTAGCGAAAATATGACCCGTTTTTTCCGGCAACGCCTCAATCGGATCAATCATGAAGATATGGGTGGTAGCTTAGCTTTCTATGGGCAGCCTTTGGCTTTTGCTTCAGCTTCCTCTTCTCGTGCTTTGGGACAAAGACAGGCTTCAGATATCTCGGACATGGTTTCCCTGTCTCCCCATGTTAAATTTGTCGATACGGTCAGCGCTTTTGTTGCTAGTGGCTATCTCAACGGCCATAACCAGTCGATGCCCTCTTCCAGCTTGTCTGGTCATGACAATTTTAATGGCTGGTTTTTGGCAGGCGGTGCCGAAATCGCGGCTACTCCCAAGGTGACAGCAGGTATCGGCTTTTCCTATAGTAATTTGAATGGAGACAGTTCCAGCGGACAGACCAGTAAAGCCAGTCTGACTCAAGCAACGCTTTACGCTTCCTATAAATTACCGGCTAAATTAATTTTATCCGGTCAGGTTAGCGGCGGCGTTTTCAGCAGCACGAATAAAAGACGAGGGAGCATTGACAGCCTGAATTACAATTTTAGGCAGAAAGGCTCTTCTTTCAGTGGTTCAGCTGAAGTCGTCTTAGGACGGGATATTGATCTATCCCATTTGATTATTACACCGAATATCGCCGTTCGAGGACAAAAAACCGACGGTAACAATCTGACCGATCGTGCCTTAGACGGAAGCGACAGCAGCGCTGCCTTGGAAATATATCGCAAGGCTTATAATTCTGTTCAGACAAGAGCCGGTTTTGATATCTCTGGTGAAGTCAAAACTGGCGGCGTAACCTTGGCACCGCATGCCAGCGCCCATTATGTCCATGAATTGTTGCATCCATCGCAATCAGTAGCCGCTCGTTTTGTCAATGCTGTTGGTGGTAATGCTGCCTTTATACTCCCTAATAGCGATCATAACTGGGGCGAAGTTGAAGGTGGTCTGAAAATAAAAGGGCGTCGTATTGATTTCGACATTTCAGCTGGCACGGTCTTTGGTCGTCAGGATTTAGCCTATAACGCTTATCGTGGATCGATAACCTATCATTTCTGATAGAAAGCTATGCCATCAAGATAACAAACAGAAATACGCGTTTATTATACATTCTTTTTTCGGGCAGGTGACTCTCTGTTACAGATAATCCTGCCTATCACGATGTATAAAAAAGGCCGCTCCCTAGAATAGGGAGCGGCCATTATTTTGCCAGTGAGCAAGGGGGCTTACTCAATCACCTGACGATTATATGCAGCAATATGGAGCTAATTGCCGCATAAAGTAGATTTATTACGGTTCAAATCGTTTAAATCCACCTAATCCCTGTAACAAAAATAAAAGATAGTTCAATTATGGATGTAATATTTTTTACGTAAATTTTTTTTTAAGCCATCATGAAAAATTAAATATAAAGTCCACCCGAACGTCCTCTTTTAGCTTTCATCGCTTTTATTCCCTGATTTTGTTTTTATAGAAGTTCCGCTTTCTATCGACTATCATAGCTGTCAATCAGATCAATGGCCGGATAAAATCGGCTGATTTTGTCACGACTATTCTATTGTCTTATCCAGTAAAAAAGGCCAGAATTAGGTGAATATATACGAATATCAGGCGATGGCTCTTTTGAATGAACGGGGTGTCTCGGTTGTCCCCGGTTATATGGCCGCCAATGTAGAAGAAGCTGTCAAAGCGGCAGAACAGCTTTCCTCTTCTCCTTATGTCATCAAATCCCAGATTCTAGCCGGTGGTCGCGGTAAGGGTCATTTCCGTGAATCCCCGAAAGAGGGTGGTGGCGTCCGTTTGGTCTCTGATATCGCTGCTGTCAAAAAACAAGCAGAATCAATGCTCGGTCGGCATTTGGTCACTGCCCAGACGGATGATCAGGGTATTCCGGTTGAAAAACTGTTAATTACCGAAGCCGTCTCTATTGCTCGCGAATTTTATCTTTCTTTATTGGTAGATCGCCAGACGGGACGGGTGACTTTTGTTGCTTCACCCGAAGGCGGTATGGATATCGAAACCGTCGCCAAAGAAAAACCGGAAGCCATTCACCGTATCGCTATTGATCCAGCAACGGGCTTCCAACCCCATCATGGCCGGATGATTGGTTTTGCGCTAGGCTTGTCCGGCGATGTTTTCAAACAAGGCATCAAATTAGCCGCTAGCTTGTATAAAGCCTTTACGACTTCGGATATGAGTCTGCTTGAAATTAATCCTTTGGTCGAAACCAATGATGGCAAACTTTTACCGGTTGATGCCAAAATCAGCTTTGACGACAATGCGCTGTTCCGCCATCCTGATATTGCGGCCTTAGGGGAGGCGGGTGCCTCTGATCCTCTGGAACAAGAAGCCCGTCACGCTGGTTTATCCTATATCAAACTGGATGGCAGCATCGGTTGCATGGTCAATGGTGCAGGTCTTGCTATGGGAACGATGGATATTATCCAGCTTCATGGTGAGATGCCGGCCAACTTCTTGGATGTCGGTGGCGGTGCCAGCAAAGAAAAGGTGGCTGCCGCTTTTCGGATTATTCTTTCTGATCCCTCCGTCAAAGGCATTCTAGTCAATATCTTTGGCGGAATTATGCGTTGCGATATCCTCGCAGAAGGCATTATCGCCGCTGCTCGTGAACTGGACATAACCGTGCCTTTGGTGGTTCGGTTGGAAGGCAACAATGTTAACGAAGGTAAGGCTGGCCTTGTCTCTTCAGGATTGCCCATTATTACAGCCAGTGATCTCGGCGATGCCGCTCAAAAAATCGTAGCCGCTATCCGGCAGACTGCCTGATATTTCAGCTTTCGGTAACACTAACTCCAGCATGCTTCATAAATCGGCAAAGGGAGATTCTGATGAAAGTAATAGTGCCCGTTAAACGTGTGATTGATTATAATTTGAGACCAAGGGTAAAAACCGATGGCTCAGGAATCGATCTTTCTAATCTTAAAATGTCTCTCAACCCGTTCGATGAGATCGCGGTTGAAGAAGCCGTTCGGCTGAAAGAAAAAGGTATCGCCAAAGAAGTCGTTCTGGTTTCTATCGGCGTTTCCAAAGCACAGGATCAGTTGAAAACCGGTATGGCCATCGGGGCTGACCGCAGCATCCTGATCGAAACCGAAGAAAATGTCGAACCGCTCAACGTCGCTAAATTATTAAAAGCTGTTGTCGATCAGGAAAAACCAGATTTGGTCATTGCCGGTAAACAGGCCATTGATGACGATTCCAATCAGACTGGGCAAATGTTGGCGGCGTTACTCGGATGGCCACAGGGCTGCTTTGCTTCCAAATTGACGATTGCCGATAATAAAATTGAAGTTACGCGCGAGATTGACGGCGGCCTTGAAACCATCAGCCTCAATCTTCCCGCAGTGGTTACTTCCGATTTGCGTTTGAACGAACCGCGCTTTGTTTCGCTTCCCAATATTATCAAAGCACGGAAAAAGCCGATTGAAATCAAAAAGCCGGAAGACTTCGGCATTGATATCACGCCCCGTTTAAAAACCCTAAAAGTCGAAGAACCACCCCTGCGTCAGGCGGGTGAAAAAGTGGAATCCGTGGAAGAATTCGCAGCCAAACTCAAAGAATGGGGAGTCGGAGCATGAGCGTTCTTGTCCTGATTGATTATAACGGCGATATCCTTGACGAAGGCAGCTTGTCAGCTATCACCGCCGCTCTTCAGATTGACAGCGAAGTCGATCTCTTGGTCGCTGGTGACAATGTCCGTGCGGTTGCTGAAAAAGCCGCCAAGATTAAAGGCGTGCATAAAGTCCTACTGGCTGATTCTCCCGTCTATGCTTCAGCTTTGGCTGAAAATATCGCACCTTTGGTAGTCAAGTTAGCCGATTCCTATCAGGCGATCGTCGCTTCTGCCAATTCCAACGGTAAAAATATTGCCCCTCGCGTTGCGGCATTGTTGGATAGCCAGCAAATATCGGAAATCATCACGGTCGTTTCGCCTGATACTTTCCGCCGTCCGATTTATGCGGGTAATGCCATTGCGACAGTTCAATCGGCTGACAGCAAAAAAGTTATCACGGTTCGGGCAACGGCTTTTGAAAAGGCCAAAGCTGAAGGTGGCGATGCGCCTATAGAAGCGGTCGATGCTACAGAAGATAGCGGTCTTTCCCGTTTTATTTCGGTAGATCTACAGCAATCCGGCCGTGGTGATCTCAGCACAGCGCCTCTTGTTGTGTCTGGCGGTCGCGCTTTGGGTTCGCCTGAAAAATTCCACGAATTGATCGAAGGTTTTGCTGATCGTGTCCATGCAGCGGTAGGGGCTTCTCGCGCCGCGGTCGATTCCGAATATGCTCCTAACGATTGTCAGGTCGGACAGACTGGTAAAATTGTGGCACCGGAAGTCTATATCGCCGTCGGCATCTCCGGCGCTATCCAACATCTCGCTGGTATGAAAGATTCCCGCAAGATTGCGGCTATCAATATCGACCCCGAAGCCCCTATTTTCCAGATTGCCGATATCGGTCTGGTCGGTGATCTTTTTGAAGTTATGCCAGCCTTAATCGAAAAATTCTAAATCCTTTTCCTTTGTCGCAAGACAAAGGGATTAAATAGACAAAATCCGGATGACAAGACAAAGGCTTGTTGTCCGGATTTTTTATATCAACTGGGTTCAGATATCATCTTTTGTCAAAGAGATAATCTTGGTCAATTTGTTATCTTCGCTTTCCATCCTCGCCGTTACGGTTCTAATAAAGTTCGATATTCTCAATAGTCTGGCAATGAGTCGTCAAAATAGTTTGAAACTGTTCTAAGACGACGTCGTTCTGTAAGTGAGATAGATAAACCTGCTCAAAAGGCATAAATGCCGATAGTCCTTAATGTCTAGCAGGTATCAATGGAGAAGAAGATGACCGAAGCCGAATGGTGGGAATTTGAAAATGTCGAAGCTATGGCAAAACAGATTGCCGACGACATCGAATTTATTATCAAGCAAGCCATCGAGAAAAAAGGCCGCGCTTTAATCATTGTTCCGGGTGGTTCTACGCCGAAACTGGTTTTCCCGACGCTTGCCGCCCGTGACCTCGATTGGTCAAAAGTAACCTTGATGCTGACAGATGATCGTCTGGTTGCCAAAGATAATCCGTTAAGCAATTTTGGCCTTCTGACCAAACATTTCGGTAATAGCGGTGCTGAATTGGTCTCCTTGATTGATGAAAATTATCTGGATGACCGCGCTGCCGCTGGCCGTGCCGCAGACCAGAAATTGGCTTCTTATAAATGGCCTGCCGATCTCGTTTGGTTGGGTATGGGTAATGATGGCCATACCGCTTCTATTTTCCCAGGGCCTAATTTTGACGAAGCTGTCAACGGTCCCCGTGAACGCCGCGCTCTTGGCCTTCTT
>NZ_JAIWON010000145.1 GCF_020216885.1 Zymomonas sp.
AACAAAGAATATATTTTATTATCTTTGATAAGAAGATTCTGTCCGATAAAAATTGTCTCACTCGGGATAATAAGACCGGACTGGTCAGGAAAAGGAAATGCGATGATTCGTTCCGAACTGATCCAAACATTAGCCAATGATAATCCTGAACTTTCATCAGAAGAGATAGAGCATATTATAGATGTTTTCTTTGACGGGATTTCCCATCATTTGGCCAAAGGTGGTCGGGTAGAAATTCGCGGTTTTGGTGCCTTTTCCACCCGTTTTCGGGACGCCCGTCTGGGCAGGAATCCCAGAACCGGCGAAAAAGTCGAGGTCGAAGCCAAACGTGTCCCCTATTTCAAACCAGGAAAAGAGATAAGAGAACATCTTAATATTGAAATTTAGCTTGCATTTTACCCCCAAGCCCCGCTATGCGGATTCGGCATAATGTTGCGGGCGTGGCGGAATGGTAGACGCTACGGACTTAAAATTTTGAGTGCCCCTTCGGAAACGAAAGGTGCAGAACTGCTCAAATTCGGGGAAAGCTGTAAAATGCCGATCCCGAGCCAAGCCTGATTTTTCAGGAAGGTGTAGAGACTAGACGGGCAGCACCTACCCCCTTTTTTAAAGGGTATGGTGAAGGGATAGTCCAGACCCCAAACACTGCATAAGCAGTGGCGGTGAAAGCCGTGGCAGGTAAGAAAATCCGTTGGGCATTTGCCCGTGAGGGTTCGAGTCCCTCCGCCCGCACCATGATGCGTTCAATGAAATGAAGTGATTTATTTTAGAAAAATCGGGTATCAAGATTTCTAAAACAGCCTGACAGGCTATGCCCCTGTAATAGGGCTTCCCTTGACCCCTCCCCCCTTTTTACGGCAAAAGACCAAAAAGGGGACTGCATGTTAAAAAAATATTTTGGCTCTCGTAAAAAATTTCGTTCACTTTCTTCACAACAGTCTCACCCTCATAAAAAAGACCAAGCGCTTTCCCGTAATTTGTCATGGCCGCATCTTATTGCATTAGGTGTTGGTGCGATTGTCGGGACAGGTATCTATACATTAGTAGGTGTCGGCGCTGATCGGGCGGGACCTGCTGTTGTTATTGCCTTTATTATTGCCGGTCTTATCTGTGCTACCGCTGCCCTTGGCTATGCCGAGTTATCAACATTGATACCAGAAGCGGGTGGTGCTTACACTTATGCCTATATGGCGATTGGCCGCCATATGGCATGGATTGTCGGATGGAGCCTCATCCTTGAATATTCACTGGCAAGCTCGACCGTCGCCGTTGGATGGTCGGCCTATCTTGTCGGATGGCTCCATTCTTTTGGTATCGATTTACCAGCGGCTTTATTGGCGGGGCCTCATGATGGCGGGATTATCAATCTTCCTGCGGTTATCGTGGCCTTATCTATCGCCCTACTCTTGACCGCAGGTGCCAAGGAAAGCGCCACTCTGACTTTGGCACTGGTTATTTTAAAATTGTCGGCTTTGGTCTTGTTTGTTGTTTTGACGATGCCTGCTTTCCATTTTGAATATTATCATCCTTTCATGCCTTACGGCTTTGTCAGCCATATTTCGCCAGATGGAAAAGTCAGAGGCGTTATGGCGGCCGCTGCTATTCTGTTTTTTGCCTTTTATGGATTTGATACGGTTGCCACAGCGGCAGAAGAAACCAAAAATCCCAAGCGGGATTTGACCATCGGTATTATCGGTTCGATGACTATTTCGGTTCTGATCTATATTGGTGTAGCAGCTTGTTTATTAGGGGCTGCGCCTTTTACCGAATTCATCAAAAGCGGTGAACCGCTTGCTCTTATTCTTAGAAATTTACATCATGAGACAGCGGCGAAATGGATTGCCGCCGCCGCACTTATCGCCTTGCCTTCAGTTATTATGGCGATGATCTACGGACAAAGCCGCGTCTTTTTCGTGATGGCGCGAGATCATCTGCTGCCGCCTTTTCTGGCAAAAGTAAACAAGCATGGCACACCCAGTCAGGTGACCCTATTTACGGGTATTATCATTGCTTTAATTGCCGGTTTTTTCCGATTGGATGAATTGGCAGAATTAGCCAACGCTGGCACTTTGGTAGCCTTTATCGCTGTCGGCCTGTCCTTGATTATTCTGCGTGTTCGAGAAGGGGAAAGGACGCGGCGTTTTTCTTGCCCATTTCCTTTTGTGATAGGCAGCGTCACCGTTATCGGTTGTCTTTATTTATTTACCAGCTTGCCGCTTCATACGACGATCCGCTTTTTGTTATGGAATGCAATCGGCCTTGTTTTTTACGGCAGCTATAATCTGTATAAGCGCAAAAAACAGAAATCTTTGTAACCCCTGTTCCTGCTTATAGAGTGGAAATATTCCATTCTATAAGCAAAACAGACCTTGTTTTAGGCTTTGGCCTTCTTTTCCAGAAAGTCAGTAACCGATTTAAAATCAGGGCAAGTTACCTCAATCGGCACGCCTTCAATGGGCGTTCCATATCCATAAGAGGTAAAAATAAACGGAATACCAAGCGCCGCCGAGGCTTCCTGATCGGTTTCACCATCACCGATAAACCAACAATCTTGCCGATTGCCCTTCATTTCTTCCAAGGCGACATTCAACAAAGCAGGGTTAGGCTTTCGAGGTAGGTCAGGTCTGGCACCGACCAGCGCGACCATATATTTGTCGAAGCCGAGATCGCTCATGATTTTTTCGACCAGATTTTGCGGCTTATTAGAACAGACCGCCATTTTCATACCCAAGGCATAAAGCCGTTCGATACCTTCCCGCACCCCGGGGAACAAGCTGTCATCATGGGTATCGCGACCAGCACAAAGCCGCCGATATTCAGCCACATCAGCCAAAGGATCGACACAATCATCGCCAAACAAACCGGCAATCATCGCCTCCCCCCCCAAAGTCACGAGCGGACGCGTTTCTTCCGGCTTGATAACCCGACGGCTACCCCGTTCTTGCAGCATTTCATTCAAGACATCAGAAGAAACATAAACGGTATCGACTAACGTCCCGTCCAAATCGAATAACAAATCAAAAGTCATAAGCTCTTCCCAACCCAACACTATTCTATCTTTGGCGACAAAGCGGACTCAAAGGATAGGCATAAAATCCCGCAACGAATAACTTGAAGGTTCAAATCCAAAAGCTCTATCGCCCAAAGAACCTTCATCCTATTTTCTATTTATGAAGCTGGGGAAACCAGAATGACAGGAAAAAATCCTGTAAAGCGGCATACAGAGACATAATCGCATTAAACGGAAAGGATAATAGACAGGCCATAAAGAAACTAGCCTGTAAAACCCACAGAGTCGGCAGCGGTAATAGACCGTATCACCCGACAAGGCACCCCTGCCGCAATCATATTGGCTGGAATATCTTTTGTGACGACGCTGCCTGAACCGATAATACTGTTATCACCGATCGTAACACCCTGATTGATGTGAACGCCGCCGCCGACCCAAACGGAATGGTCAATAGTTACGGCTTTGGCATAGCAAGCGCCAGCCTTCCGCTCATCGGCATTGATCGCATGATTCGAGGTATAAATACCGACGCGGGAGCCAAATAGAACATTATCCCCAATGGTGACTTCGCCTCCGTCTAAAATAATGCAGTCAAAATTGGCGTAGAAATTGTCGCCGATACTAATATTGAAACCAAATTCACAACGGAAGCGTGGCTCAAAATAAGCATTTTTGCCTATTTTTTCAATAATTGCCGCAGATAGGCTTCTCTTTTTGCCGGAGCTGCACAAAAACTATCATTATAAAGATTGGAAAGCCGAACCGCCTCTTCTCTCGCCTTTATCAGCTCAGGGGTGAGATCATTATAATAAGCGCCGCTTAGGATATGTTGGCGTTGCTGCTCAATATTCATATCGGTTTGTCTCTTCAGATATTTTATTCTTATAAGAGCCTATTTTCTGGAATTTCAACCTACCCTTTTACCCAAGATAAAAAGACAAAAGACAGCAATCAGAAACATCAAAAAAAAGCCTGCCCTTTTTCAAGGACAGGCTTTTCATTTTAGGCCTTCTTTTTCTTTTTAGGGACAGTTTTCGGATCAACCAAAAGTGGCCGATAAATCTCGATCCGCATTCCCTCTTCTAAAGGCGCATCTAATTTGGCGACTTTACCAAAGATACCGACCTTTTGTTTTTCAAGGTCGATCTCGGGGCAGCGCTTTAAGATACCGGAAGCGTTAATACCGTCTTCGATAGTCGCGCCGTCTTTGACTTCACATTCAAGCCACCACTGGCGTTCCGGTTTGGCATAAGCGACGGATATCTTCATCTTTTTGCCTCCCTAAGCCCCATGTGCGCCGGACATAGAAATTTCTTTGCCCTGCGCCACGTCGATCATTCTTTTCCCGACTAAAACAAAGCCGGTCACCAAAAACCCCCCTGGGGGTAAAACCATCATCAAAATATGGCAATCCGTCGGTAACAGATGACATTCCAGAAAACGGAAGCTTGATCCCAGCAATAAAGCCGCATTGGCAAAAAGAGTGCCTGAACCGATAATTTCACGCAGGCCACCGATGATCGTCAGGGCAAAGGTAAAGCCCAATCCAGCAAAGACACCATCGGTTAAAGAGGCCAGAGGCGGTTTTTTACCAGCAAAGGCCTCCAAATGGGCAAGCGGCAGACAGTTTGAAACGATCAATGGAATAAACAGACCCAACACCTTGTAAAGCGGGTGCATATAGGCATTCATCACCAGATCGACCAAAGTCACCATGGCCGCAACAATCAGGATATAAACCGGCACACGCACTTCATAGGTGATATGATGCCGGAAGACAGAAACCAGAAGATTGGAAGCCGCCATCACTGCGGCGGTTGCCAATCCCATGCCCAAGGCATTTGTGGCACTGGTCGTAACAGCCATTGTCGGGCAAAGCCCCAACAACATACTTAGAATACCGTTATTGTCCCAAAGACCGTCTTTGGCGATACGGAAATACTCATTATTGGACATTTGAACTCTCCAACAGAGTGTTTTTATGCGTCTCGAAAAATTCCAGACCACGATGGATTGCCGCAACGACACCACGTGGCGTAATCGTTGCACCAGAAAACTGGTCAAACTGACCGCCGTCCTTTTTAACTTTCCATTTGTTTTCTGATGGATTGGTCAAAGACAGGCCGGTAAAGCGCAATATCCAATTCGATTTATTGGCTTCGATCTTGTCACCCAGTCCGGGGGTTTCTTTATGAGCCAGCGCCCGCACCCCAAGAATATGGCCTTCGGCATCAACGCCCATCATCAGGCGGATTTCGCCACTATAGCCGGTGCCAAAAATTTCATAGGCAACACCCGTCACATAACCGGCCTTCGTCGCGCGAAAAACCGTTACGTCATGCCCTTCGGCATCTTTCAGATGGAGCGGATTAGCCGAGATATCATTATCATGAATCGAGGCAGGGATAACCTGTTCTAAAGAAGCCTGCTGATCCTCGACCCCGCGCGCCACGATTGTTTGAGCGGTCAAATGATACGTTAAGGCCAGCAAAGCCCCAAAGCCCAAACAAAAGGCGGCTAATACAAGGCCATGAAAGAAGAAAGGTTTCTCTTTCTCTGGCGTATCCCCTTCATGCATCGCCTCATCGGCTCGAAATAAAGCGTCTTGTTCGACGGCTTCTTTCCGGTTTTCGGCTTCATCCTTTTGATCGGTCATTTCTTGTCCCCAAATGCCACCGGTTGTCCTTGGCGAGTGCGACCGAACACACGAGGGCGGCTATAGTGGTCGATGATGGGGGTCGTTGCATTCATCAGCAACACGGCAAAGGCCACCCCTTCTGGATAACCGGCAAAGCTACGAATAATCCATGTCAAGAAGCCCACCCCAAAGCCGAATATGACCTGACCTTTTTTCGATACCGGAGAGGTGACATAGTCGGTCGCAATAAAGAATGCGCCCAGCATCGAGGCACCGGACAGCAATTCAATAAGACCAGAAGCAAAGCGTGCCGGATTGATAGCTGAAAACAGACTTCCTAATAAAAACAGCGTCAACAACATTGAAACCGGAATATGCCAGCTAATAATCCGCCGCCACATCAAGAACAGACCGCCTAACAGAATAAAGATGGCCGAGGTTTCACCCATAGAACCGGGTTTAATCCCCAACAGCATATCTTTTAATCCGGGCAATGTCTGAACTGTGCGGGTGACTGGAATCCCCCGCGTCAATTCGGTTTTGATATGACCCAGCGCAGAAGCCGCAGACAAAGAATCCAGATTACCTTCACAACCCAAAGTAATTTTCAGCCCTGTCAGAATATCGGGGGCATGGGCGGTCAATAATGGATGCGGGGCGGCAAATTGCGTCATTTGCAATGGGAAAGAGATCAGCAAAGCGACACGAGCAACCATGGCAGGGTTAAACAGATTTTGCCCCAGACCACCAAAGACCTGTTTCGCCAAAGCAATCGCGAAAATTGCGCCCAATAAAGCAATCCACCAAGGCGCCCAAGGCGGTAAGCTCATCGCAATAAGCCAGCCGCTCAAAATCGCGGAGCCATCCTTCAAAGCGGGTAAAACCGGACGCTTTGCCAGCATTAAACATCCGGCCTCAATCAAAAGACAGAAAAGAATAGTCAGACCAAAAAGGAAAATGGCAGGCCAGCCGAACAGCCAAAGATCAAACAAGGTCGCTGGAACAAGAGCCAGCATAACCGTCTGCATGGTGCGCGAAACACTATTATCCGCATGGGTAAAGGGCCCGCTGATTGCGATACTGCCACTCATTAAACTGCCTTTTCCTCTTTATTGGCGGCAGCTTTGGCGGCTTTCGCCCGCTCTGCCGCAAGTTGCCTCTGGCGCAAGACTTCAGCCAGACGCGCCTCTTTGGCAGCGGCCAAGGCCTTGATCTTGTTCTGTTTTCTTTCTTCGTCACGCCGATTCCAGATTTCGCCTTTGGCATAGTTGAAATATTGAACCAAAGGCAAATGGGACGGACAAACATAAGAACAGGAACCGCAAGAAAAGCAGTCCATCACCTGAAGATTTTCAACTTCCTCTAACTTATCCCGCCGGATCAAGCTGGCCATTTCAACCGGACTTAGACCACAAGGGCAAACATCAACGCAACGGCCACAACGCACACAGGCTTCTGTTGGACGATGATCCATTTCTTCGGAAGTCAAAGCCAAAATACCGGCGGTACCTTTGATAACCGGAACATCAATATTCGGAAGACCGACCCCCATTAAAGGGCCTCCGGTAACGATTTGCTCGGCTTTTTCATTCATGCCGCCGCAGAAATCAATCAAGGCTTTAACCGGTGAACCAAGCGGCGCATCCAATGTTTTGGGATCATTCATGCCGCCGCCGGAAACCGTCACAATACGCGAGATAAGAGGCTCACCATAACGGGCAGAACGCCAAACCGCGCGGGCAGTCCCAACATTTTGAACCAGAACCCCAACATCAGCGATACGGGTTCGGGCGGAAATTTCTAGACCAGTCAGGGCTTGCACTAAATGACGGGCAGAGCCGACCGGATATTGCGCTGGTAAATCCGCGATCTCGACATTGTCATAGGCTTC
>NZ_JAIWON010000146.1 GCF_020216885.1 Zymomonas sp.
TTCCTTGATCATGGTGAAGTGGTTTCTGAACGTGGCCGAGAAAAAACTGATATCCGGCGCTATTTTTCAAAACCGGGTGATCTGGCGAATGGCTTGCCATTGATCGTATTGGTGGATGGTGGATCGGCTTCGGCTTCGGAAATTGTTTCCGGTGCCTTGCAAGACCATCATCGCGCCTTGATTATGGGCACCCGTAGTTTTGGAAAAGGCTCGGTTCAGACCTTGCTGCCTTTGGGTGATGATACGGCGTTACGTCTGACGACTGCCCGTTATTATACCCCGTCAGGTCGATCGGTTCAGGAAGGCGGAATCGAACCGGATATCATTGTGCCACAGCTTTCTGACCCAGATTACAAAACACGCCCCAAATTGCGCGAAGCAGATTTGTTGCGTCATCTTGTAAATCAGGCTAATACAGACAATAGTTTACTGGAAGATGATAACGGTAAAACCGATCCCCAGTTTACGGCGACACCGGAAAGTTTGAAAAAAGAAAATATTACAGATTTTCAGCTTGATTATGCGCTGAAAACTATTGGCAGGATAAATCGGCAACCTTCTCCTATCACAAAAGAGACACCCGCCGGTAAATCAGCAACCCCATTGGGTCGGGAATAAAAAATACAATTCGGGATAATAAGGATCGGATTATGGCATCAAGCACAAGGCCGACGCCCCAAGAGAAAAAGCCTTTATGCAAAAGGGTCATCGAATGGGCGCTTCATACCACCGCAGATCAACGTTTATGCTTTGCGCGCCTGATTGCCTTTTTATATCCGACTATCTCTATGATTAGTGCATTGGGATCGGAATATATCGGCCATTTATATCCTTGCGAAATGTGTTTGTGGCAAAGAAAACCCCATTATATCGCTATCGGATTGATGGTTTTTTCTTTCCTGTTGTCCTTTATTTTTTCCAAAAAAGACTCTTTAAAAGGCTATATTCGCCCTTCTGAAAAGATATTAACTTTGCTGGCTGCTTTTTCTATTGCGGTTAGCGGTTTCATCGGGGCTTTCCATGCGGGGGTCGAATATCATTGGTGGAAAGGTATAACGACCTGCTCGCTGCCTATTACGGGTAACAATACCCAAGAAATGTTCAATGCCATCATGAATGCACCTTTTGTCCGCTGTGATATTCCGGCATGGACGTTATGGGGCATTTCACTCGCGGGCTTTAATGCCATATTTTCTACAGGGGCAGGATTGGTGATAGCGCTTTTATGTCTGAATTATCTTCCCAAACGCCGTTAGAAACAAAAATTTCCGAAGAAGAACGGAAGTCAATGATCCGCGTTGACCATGCGGGTGAATATGGCGCAATCCGTATTTATGCAGGTCAATTAGCTATTATGGGCGACCGGAATGGTCGGCTTTCCAAAATGATTACCCGTATGGCGGCACAGGAAGATCGCCATTTTGCCGGTTTTGAAAAACTGGTTCAGGAACGGCATGTCCGCCCAACCCTGTTACAACCTGTCTGGAAAATAGCTGGTTTTGCCTTGGGGGCGGCGACAGCCTTGGTCGGTTCCAAAACCGCTATGGCCTGCACGGCAGCGGTCGAAAGCGAAATTGACGAACATTACAAAAGCCAGATGGAAAAACTCGGTTCGGAAGATCATGAATTAAAAAAGATGATCGCCGAATATCGGGAAGAAGAATTGGAACATCGCGATCAGGCTATCAAGGAAGGGGCAGAAGACATTCCGGCCTATCCTGTTTTATATGGATTGATCCGTTTGGGATGCCGCGCCGCCATCGAATTATCAAAGCGTTTTTAAAACAGGATGGCTATTCCCTTGAGATATAAATCCGTTATATCCGCCGTCTTGCTTCATTATATCGCCTTTGCCGGACAGCCGCTTTTTGCCCATCATGAAAAGGCAAGCGAGAGTTTAAGTAATCGCCGATGGGAGGATATTCCAAAAGGCGTCGCCGTTTCGATTATGCCGCCCGTTAAAGCCAGTGATGGTATGCCAAAACAGATGGTTATTTTCGGGAATGAAAGCTGCCCTAAGGCTCCCGATAGCGAGACGATTATTGTCTGTCGTCGCTTACCCGAAAGCGAACGTTACCGTATTCCGGTTGCCATGCGTGAAGAAGACCGCAAGGTGAAGGAAGAAAAATATCAGCGCACCCATCGCAGTTGGGGGCAAAGAGTTCAGGATATGGGGATGTTATCTGCGCCAGATATGAATAATCCTTTTAAAGGTAATTAAAATATCTATCGAAGATTTAATCTTTTCCTCTAAAAATTGCAGCTATCTATTTGTAGATAAGACCGACCACAATTTGCAGATTAACCTGTTTGTGGCATAATATCGTTATATGACGAGGCAACCGGTGGATAATCCGATGAAAACTATAACCCAATTTTCTCTGTTTTTTGCTTTACCTTTATCGCTGTCTGCTATTGCCTTCTTGTCGCCTTCAGTTGCTAGGCCGCCGACGATGACGGTTTATGGAAATGAAGCCTGTCCGGCGGGCTATATCTGTGTCACCCGCCCTGCCGGTGATAAATATCGCGTGCCGGAAGAATTGCGGGATGAAGAAAGAAACAAGCCGGAACAGCAAAGCTGGGCTTCACGTCAGCAGATTTTTGCAGGGGCTGGCGCGCAAGGTGCCGGTAGCTGCACTTCCTCTGGCTCTGGTTCGGAAATGGGCTGTGGTCGGGTCGCTGCTCAAAATGACGTAGCGGAAAGACGCGCGGCCAAAGAAAGGCTCAAAAATAGCGCTATGCCGCAATAAGGTCAGGCAAGAGGGATGACGGCTATTTGTTATCCCTCTTTTTTCTTAAAAGATTGGTTCACTTCATATCAATCTTGAAAGAGATAAATTTTATAACAATATAATATTCCGATTCCCTTATTCAGGAAAAAGCATGAAAGCGGGTTTGTTTCTGCGTCCGGTTACCGCCGTTTTAGCTATGGCGTTGTCTTTCATGGCCTTGCCGGTTGCTGCCCAAGATACCACCATGTGGGATGCTTTATCCCCTGAAGAACAGCAAAAACTTAACGCCGTAGCGCCTTCTGAACGGGTGATATCCTTGGTCGTCTATGGTCAAGACCAATGCCCCAAAGGGAAAGGCGATGAAATCGTTATCTGCGCAAGAAAGCCCGAAAGTGAACGCTATCGCTTGCCCAAAAGGTTTCGGGATCAGCCAAAACAAAAATTTGCCAATAGCGCATGGGGTGCAAAAGTTGCCGATCTGGAACGAACAACCTCAACCGGTATTCCGACAAGTTGCACGACATCTGGATCAAATGGGATAAGCGGCTGTTACCATCAATTTATTATGGACGCGATTGCTGAAAGAGAGCAACGCAAACATACCAAATATGACGATCCCGACAACCAGTAACGGGTCACAAACAAACGCTAGAAATAAGTTTTCAAAGAAAGAACACTCTTTAGATTTTTCGGAGACGGTATAGTGAAACACCGCCTTCGAAAAATCACATCCGGTTATTAGAAATCGAAAACAGCCGGATCCATCCCCTGACGGCCATCGGGTTTATCTAAAGATTCAATGCGCTGCATATCTTCTTCATCAAGCGCGAAACTATCCGCTTCAAGATTTTCCTGTAAACGGGCTTTACTGGATGCCTTGGGAATAACCGTTAAACCCAGACTCAAATGCCAGTTTAAAACAACCTGTGCCGGTGTTTTGCCATGCTTCAAAGCAATTTCACGAATAACCGGATCATTCAGGGCGGCTCCGCGACCCAGCGGCGACCAACTGGTCGTTATAATACCCCGTTCAGCATGATAGGCGCGCAATTCTTTTTGCTGGAAATAAGGGTGTAATTCGATCTGGTTGACGGCAGGTACGACACCGGAATCAGTGATAATATGGTCGAGATGATCAATCGTAAAATTGGAAACACCAATAGAACTGGCTTTGCCGATTGCCCTGATTTGAATCAGGGTTTGCCATGTCTCTTCATAACGTTTCCGGTCTTGCCCCGGCCAATGGATAAGATACAGATTTAAACTGGTTACGCCCAGATTGCGGATGCTTTTATCAAGGGCGACAAAGCAATTAACTCGCCCCATATCCTGTGGCATCAATTTGGTGGTTATAAAGCTGCGCGCATGACGAGAGCGCAGCCCTTCTCCAACCCCTTCTTCATTTTCATACCATGCCGCGGTATCAACAGCGCGATAGCCAAGATCATATCCCAAAGCGACCATGCTTTCAGCTTGTGCGGGATTGAGTTGGTAAACGCCTTGACCGATGGCTGGCATACTATGCCCGTCATTCAGCACTACATTTTTAACCGGCACCATAAAGGACTCCAATCCTTTCTTGCTGGGTCTTTATCGAAAGCGGATAAAGACCCGTGACATCCCAAAAAGCGAAGCCATAGGGTGATCATCGGATGGCTTCGCTTTTTCAGCTATTGTGCTTTGCGCCCTGATTTTTCCCTTGCCAAGCCAGTTTACCAAATCAACTTTGGGGTAAAATAACGATTATTGCAGAGCGGCTTTCAAAGCCGGTTCCAGCTGATCCCAAATCGGGCTACCGATACCAACTTCTTGTAAAGCACCATTGATTAAGAACATCGGCGTGCCGGTGACATTCTGCTTGTCGGCAATACTCCGAATATCCATCAAGGTTTTAATCGCGGCCTGATCTGTCAGACATTTATTCTGGGCGCTGGTCGGCAATCCGCGATTTCCAAAGAAGGGATTCATACCCGTCAGACGGATATATTCTGCCATTTGTTGATCTTGGGGCAGACCAGCCACGCGTTGCAAATCAGCTTTGTCGGCATTCTGGATACGTTCAAACATTGGTTTTTGTTCTTGGAAAAGCTGATCGGCAATCGGGAAAAAGGTTTCTGCGCCACGGCAACGGGCAAGAAGAGTCAGAGCAATATCAAATGGATCACGAACGAGATTACGAAATTCCAGTTTCACTAGCCCCTTGGCGATATAATTATCCCGTAATTTGGGGAAACCTTCCTGCGTAAAATCAGCACAATGCGGACAGGTAAAGGAGGCATATTCAACCAGAGAAACCGGCGCTTTGGGATTACCCATGACAAAGCCGCCTTCGGGTGAAACAGAGATGGCATCCGTCCAACTACCGCCATTCGGTGCCGGAATAGCGGCAGGTAAAGCAGCTTCTTGTTGGCTATTGGCAGGCGCTTTTTCTGTTTTATGGCAAGCACTGACCATAAAGGAAGAACCGGCTAATAAAAGGACAGCACCTAAACCTATTTTCAATTTTTTCATCATCTGTTCGCTTTCTGTTGCCCGCTTTTCAAAAGCTGTAAGGTCAGCGTTTTTATTTCAAGTCTATTTTCAATTCAGAGCTTTTAAAATAGTTCAACCGTTTTTTCTACGAGGCCTGTATCAAAGGCCAATTCAGAAAAGAGAATCTGATTTTTAACGACAAATAGAACCGGAATATTTTTAGGCCATTCTTGGTCAAAGGATAGCCCCTCTTTCAAAGAAGGCTATCAAAATATAAAGATAGCCGCCGAAACTAATTCTGTTTTTGCTCCATTTCTCTTGCGATACCGCCGCCCAAACGAATGAGACTTTCCCGTAATTCGGGATCATGCACTTGATCGAGAAGTTCTTGATCTTCCTTGCTCAAATAAGTCTGAAGCCATTCTGTCTTTGGTAAAGGCACCGATTTTTCAGCCTTGGCCAAATGGCTCAGTCGCCCTTGGCGAAAGCTGATTTTCTCGATGGCGGCATATCCGAAGAAACGGTTCGCCCGCTCGATGATCGCAGGCGTAATATGCTGCATCAAAGTAACCATTGCGCCTTCGGCGACAACCGTCAATGTTCCGCCTACAGTCTGACCGAAAGGGAAACGAATGGATTCAGGCACCGACAAACGAGCATATTTTTCACCGACAACCAATGGCCAACGGCTGATAAGGGTAGAATGCAAAAAACCAAACCGACGAAAGGCGGCTCCGCCAACATGGGGCAATAATTGCCCGACCGAGCTTAATCGGCACCGTCTTTTATCACGGTCGATGACGGTTTTTTTGCTTGTTGAGGCCACCTTCCCTGATCTTTTTTTCGCAGGTATTTTCTTTTTCGAAAGGGTGGCGCTGTTTCTTTCTTCTGTATTGGAAATTCTAACAGAAGATGACTTGCCTTTATCCATGACAAAGGTCATGCCACAATTTATTCTTCTCCGTCGATAGAGTGTTATGCAAAAATCTGCTGTTTATCGTGAAATAACCACTGATCTTCTTAACTGGTATCAACGCCATGCCCGTATTTTGCCTTGGCGGACAGAAGCCCAACAAAATAAAGTCGATCCCTATCGGGTCTGGTTATCGGAAATCATGCTACAGCAGACAACGACTGCCCATGCCGCGCCTTATTATCTAAAATTTGTCGAAAGATGGCCGACGGTCGAAGCCTTGGCTGCTGCCGAAGAAGCTGATGTTATGGCTGAATGGGCTGGTTTGGGCTATTATAGCCGCGCCAGAAATTTGATCAAATGCGCCAAAGAAGTGGTCGCTTCTGGCGGTGAATTTCCTGATAATGAGCAAGGATTATTGGCATTACCTGGTATCGGTCGCTATACCGCCGCCGCGATTGTGGCGATTGCTTTTGGAAAAAGAGCGGTTGTGGTCGATGCCAATGTTGAAAGAGTGGTTAGTCGCCTATTGGCTATTGAAACGCCCTTACCCGCTTCACGTCCGATTATCGCCGAGGAAACCAACAAATTAACGCCGGATTTAGCCGCGGGTGATTTTGCCCAAGCGATGATGGATATTGGCGCGACAATCTGCGTCAATCGGCAACCCACTTGTGCGATTTGTCCAATGATGACTCATTGTGAAGGACAAAAAACAGGTAATCCGGCCGTTTTTCCTATTAAAGCCCCGAAAAAAGCTAGACCTAAGCGGATTGGATATGCCTTTATTTTGAAATCCGAGGATAAGATTTTACTGATCAGGAGGCCGGATAAAGGCTTGTTAGGCGGAATGCGGGCATTACCCAGCAGCGAATGGCTGGATCAATCCCAAGTAACGACAACAATCAGCGATACCGAAACAGAGCCACAGGCTATAAAAGAAGCCTTTCAGTTTTTCCCAGCGCAGACACAAAAAAATCTAATAGCTCTGGCTTGGCAGAAGCAAGGCCATATTGAGCATATTTTTACGCATTTTGCTTTGGAATTGCGGATTTTTTCCGCTGAAACCGCCCATAGTGTGATAGAGGGTGAATATTGGCCGATTGATGAAATCGACCTTGCCGGTCTGCCCACCGTTTTTAAAAAAGCGGTTAAAAAATATCTAAAGCAGACCGATAAGGCCTAATCTTTTATTGACGCGGGCGCGCTTGGGCATACACACCCAAGATACGGAGATCGCAGGCATTTTCCTGCAAAATATCCAAAGCCCTCGCGACCTTATCTTCGGAAGGTTCGCCTTCGACATCCGCATAAAATTGGGTCGCAGAAA
>NZ_JAIWON010000147.1 GCF_020216885.1 Zymomonas sp.
AATAAAACAACGGGTTTTTTATTATTAAAGGTAATAAGCGCGGCCGGAAAAGGCATCGCATTGAAATAGCTTTGTTGTAAATTTTCTGAAGCTTCATCAAAAGGCCGACCACTGTCACTCATTACACCGGTCGTTTTTAATATAGGATCTGGCATAATTGATTTTCCAGCGGCCTCTACTTTATCTGTTAAGCAATAATAATAAATAAAAAATCAAGACAACAAATAAGGCCACGAAATTATCTTAATATTGTATCCATATTTATCATTTCGCTACCTTATTTGTATAAGTGAAACTATGTCGAGACAAAGAAAAATAATATTATACTGTTATGTAAAAAACCTATAACAAGGGTCATAACGGATAAAGATAAATTTTTAATTAAAAAACAAAGCCCTATCCATCATGAAAAACGGTTATTTTTCGGGAAACCAACCGGCGGCAAACGCCCGCTAGCACCGCGGGCAACGACCCAAGTTTTCATATCGGTTTCGGTTCTTATTCGACCAGATTCACCGCCCATTGGCCAACTCAAGCCCTCTTCAAGGGCAAAAGTCGTAGCATCTGACAGATGTCCGCCCCGATAACGTTGTAATTGAACACCACTTCCTTTTGCCAATTCAGGAATCTGGGACAGTGGGAAAGCTAATAATTTTCTATTTTCACCGATAAGGGCAATATGGTCATGACCTTCTTCGATGACTTTTAAAACCATCAAATATTCGCCTTTTTTGACTCTAACAATTTGTTTTCCCTTACGGGTTTCTGCAACCAAATTGGTCATCTGGGTAATAAAACCACGACCACCCGAAGAAACGACCAACAGCTTTCCTTCGGTATTAAGCGGTAATAAGGCCATTATCTTGGTGTCATTACTGATGTCCAACATCAATCGCACAGGTTCACCAAAACCGCGCCCACCGGGTAGTCGGTCTGCAAGCAAAGTATAAAATCGGCCATCTTCTGTCGCTATCAGCAAGCGATCAGTCGTATAAGCATGGCAGGTGAAATCAGCTTCATCCCCTTCCTTAAAGCGCATGGCTTCGGTCGATTTCAGATCAACATGACCCTTTAGACCCCGAATCCAGCCACGTTTTGACAACACAACGGTCATGGGTTCCCGCTCAATCATCGCATCTAACGGAATGGCTTTTGCAGGCGTTTGTTCTTCAATCAGCGTTTGGCGTGCGCCTAATTTGCTTTTTAGGCTATAGCGCTTACGCAAAGCAGACAAATCCGCTTTCAGCTTTTTACTTTGCAAAGCATCGCTTTCAATCAAAGCCTGAAGCCCTGCCCGCTCTTCTTTTAAGCTATCACGCTCTGCTGTAATTTCAGCTTCTTCTAGGCGTTTTAATGCTCTAAGCCGCATGTTCAGAATCGCTTCGGCCTGACGATCATTTAACTTGAATTCAGCGATCATGATCGCTTTCGGATCGTCTTCGTTTCTGATGATTTCGATCACCCGATCAAGATTGAGATAAGCGGCCAGATAGCCTTCTAGCAATTCAACTCGGTCATCAATGCGTTGTAAACGATGGCGACAACGTCGCTGTAGCATTGCAAATTGATGCGCCAGCCAATCTTTCAAAACCGTATGGAGCGGTAAAACCGCAGGCGTATGATGGCTATCCAGCACATTCATATTAAGCGAAATACGCGTTTCAAGACTGGTCAGATGGAATAAACCATCCATCAACAGCTGGGGATCAACTGCCCTGCTTTTGGGTTCTAGGACAATCCTGATATTTTCATCGGATTCGTCGCGTATATCGCTAAGAATAGGCAGCTTTTTCTCGTTTATCAAAGCCGCTATTTCTTCAATTAAACGCGATTTTGGTATCTGCCACGGTATTTCATTGATAACAATAATCCAGCCGCCGCGACCGATATCTTCAACCTCATAACGCGCTCTGACCCTGAAGGATCCCCGTCCTGTTTCATAGGCGTGACGGATGGTATCGACAGAATCGACGATTTGGCCGCCGGTCGGGAAATCAGGGCCTTTGACAAAGCGCAATAATTCTTTGGTTTCTGCTTCGGGATGGTCAATCAAATGACAGATAGCATCAATCAATTCTGCCACATTATGAGGCGGAATAGAAGTCGCCATACCGACGGCAATACCGCTTGAACCATTAGCTAAAAGATTGGGGAAGAGACCGGAAAAAAATTCTGGCTCTTCTTCTTCGCTATTGTAGGTAGGGCGAAAATCAACGGCACCTTCTTCCATGCCTTCCATAAGGTCATAGGCCGCCGTGGTCAGACGGGCTTCAGTATAACGCATAGCGGCGGCATTATCGCCGTCAATATTACCAAAATTACCCTGCCCATCGACCAAGGGGTAACGAAGGGCAAAATTTTGAGCAAGGCGCACCATAGCGTCATAAACAGATTGATCGCCATGCGGATGGTATTTACCGATCACATCGCCAACAACACGGGCGCATTTTTTATAAGCCGAGGCCGGATCAAGTTTTAACAGCCGCATCGCCCATAACAACCGCCGCTGTACTGGCTTTAACCCGTCTCTGATGTCGGGCAAAGAACGGGAGGTTATGGTTGATAAAGCATAAGCGAGATAGCGTTCTGATAACGCCTTATCAAAGGCTGTTTCGGAAATATTTTCAATGTCGGAAGAAAGGCTGGTCATAGAAATGGAATAACAGAATCCTGTTTATAGATAAGGGTTTAAAATGGTAAAAATGCAGATTTTTATATCGAGATCGCTGGGTCTTTTCTTGAGACCTCATTTTAGAAAGGGCAAAGCTACCCTCGACATTCAACATGAAAATGATTTTACATTATCTCTTCTAATGTCTCAATGACATCAGGCAAAAAGTCAACTGCGCCAGAAAATCCAATGTTATTCCAAGCCATCCACAAGCAGCTTCATTCTGGCAGCAAGATAAAGATCAATTCTTTGGAAAAGCTAGCCCCATTATAACAGGCTAAAAGATGAAAAAAGACGCAATGATAGGCGCGCCTAATAGAAGGATCAGCAAGGCCACGGATAGAATAAGATATATTCCATCCGCAGCAGGCTTTATATTTTATAAACCGCGATTTTTACGGTGGGATTCCAGATCCAACACCTCGGTATCGGGTTCAACTGGTAATAATCCTAAGCGGCGAGCAATTTCCTGATAGGCTTCGACTTCGCCTCCCAAATCCTGACGGAAACGGTCTTTATCCAATTTTTCATTGGTAACCATATCCCACAAACGGCAACCGTCAGGGCTAATCTCATCAGCCAGCAAGACGCGGCTATAATCATTTTCCCAGACACGACCAAATTCGAGTTTGAAATCGACGAGACGAATATTGATGGCCGCAAAAAGACCACTCATAAAGTCATTCACGCGGATCGCCATGTCAGCGATATCGTGCATTTCTTCCTGCGTAGCCCAACCAAAACAGGCAATATGCTCATCCGCGACCATCGGGTCATTGAGGGCATCATCTTTATAATAATATTCGATGATCGTCCGAGGCAGCGGGGTGCCTTCTTCAATGCCCAACCGCTTGCTCAAAGAACCGGCGGCAACATTTCTAATTACTACTTCGATCGGGATAATTTCGACCTGTTTAACCAATTGTTCGCGCATATTCAGGCGACGAATGAAATGGGTCGGAATACCGATTCCTGCTAACAGGGTAAAAATATGTTCGGAAACCCGATTATTGATAACGCCCTTACCGCTGATCATGCCTTTTTTCTGGGCATTAAAAGCAGTCGCATCATCCTTGAAATACTGGATAATGGTGCCGGGTTCTGGACCTTCATAAAGAATTTTGGCTTTGCCTTCGTAAATTTGGCGACGACGGGACATGAATTAGCTTCTCCGAAAAAGGAACAGGACAGATCCTGTGCCGAAAAAGGCAAGGCGCTTAATAAACGCTTTCTTATTTTGAGCGCTTTTATAACTGAAAATATGTCTGGCGCAAACAGCCGGATAGAAAGTTTATCATTTTTATGAAGGCAGGAGGAAAGTTTAAAAAAGGCTTTTATAATGATTACAAACAGCCAGAATATTTTATTTCATATCAATATAAAATATGCTCTTCTTAATAAAAATTAGCCAACCCCTACCCAAAAATTCAGAGATAATTGATCTGCCTATTTGAGAGGGATTGGCTGTTTATTTTTACAGAAAAAACTCTAATTTATCCAAATCGTCCCGTTAAATAGTCACGGGCGCGACGGGTCTTCGGACGAGCAAATAAACGATCGGTTGAACAAAACTCGATCATATTACCCAAATACATAAAGCCGGTATAATCCGAAATACGAGCGGCCTGCTGCAGATTATGGGTAACGATAACGATGCTTAGGTCTTTCTTTAATTCCATCAAGGTTTCTTCCAACCTTGCCGTCGAAACAGGATCAAGCGCAGAGGCTGGCTCATCCAGCAAAAGAACTTCCGGTTCAACCGCAAGCCCACGCGCGACACAAAGACGCTGCTGCTGTCCACCGGAAAGGCTAAGACCGGATTCTTTTAATTTATCTTTTACTTCATCCCAAAGAGCCGCACGATGCAAAGATCGCTCAACAATCTGATCTAATTCTTGACGCGATTTATTGAAATGAAGACGAACGCCATAGGCGACATTGTCATAAATCGACATCGGGAACGGCGTTGGTTTTTGGAAAACCATACCAATCCGCGCTCTGATTTGGGAAATATCATCACCCAATGGATCAAGGGTAACAGTATCGCCCCGTTCTTTTAGACGGGTAAGCGTATCATGGTCGGTCAGAATATCTTTTCCGTCCAACAAAACGCGACCCACTGCATATTGCTGAGGATAAAGAGCGTATATCCGGTTTAAAATCCGTAAAAGTGTGGATTTCCCACATCCAGAGGGGCCAATAAGCGCCGTAATTTTATTCCGCTCAACAGGTAAGCTGACATTAAATAAAGTCTGATGCGTCCCATAATAGAAATCGAGGTTGCGCGCTTCCAGATTGAGATTTTCTGCGGCTGGGGGCGCAATAAACTGTTCGAGGTCTTCGACCGTATTGTCTTTATTCGTCATTAGCGTTTTCCCCCTCTGGTCATAACGCGTCCTAAAATATTGATGGTTAGAACCGCCATAGCAATGAGCAAGGCACCAACCCATGCTAAATTACGCCAATCATCATAAGCGCTCATGGCGAATTGGAAGATAGTCGTTGGCAAACTGCCCATGGGTTCTGTCATATTAAGAGTCAGGAATTGATTACCCAGAGCGGTGAAAAGCAACGGTGCCGTTTCGCCACTGATACGGGCAAATCCAAGTAAACCACCGGTTAACAGTCCGGGGGCTGCCGCTTTCCAAATAATCGAACGGATAACCAAACCTTGAGAAGCCCCCAGCCCCATACCTGCTTCTCTTAGCGTGTTGGGTTGCAGCTGTAGCATATCATAGGTCGTTCTGGTCACAATCGGCATAGCCAGCAATGCCAGAGAAACGGCACCTGCAAAGGCCGAAAATCCGTGGAATGGTCGCACCATAATTTCATAAACGAAAAGACCGACCAGAATAGACGGCACAGAAAGCAAAACATCATTCAAGAAATGGATTGCTTGGCCATATTTAGAGTTACGGCTATATTCAGAAAGCCATGTGCCAGCCATAATGCCTAGAACAACAGCGATAATCATAGCCACCACACACATGGCAATAGAACCGATTATGGCATTTCTTAAGCCACCTGACATTCCGGGTGATGGCTGATCTTGTGTAAAGACCGAAAGATGCAAACCTCCGGCACCATTGACTATAAGAGACCCCAAAATAAGGGCGAGCATCCCAACAGCCAACAAAGTCGATAAGCTGCACAAGGCAACAAAAACTTTATTGATAAAGCGGCGTTTTAAATTGCTACTCATAAAAATGCCTAACTCCGTTTACCAATAAGAAGCCGGGCCATAATCAAAACCATAAAGGTGATCATAAACAGAACCAGCCCCAAAGCCGTTAAGGCTGCACTATGCATTTCGCTAGTGGCTTCGGTAAATTCATTGGCAATCGTTGATGCAATGGTTGAACCGGAATCAAAGAGAGAATGTGGCAGGCTGTGGGTATTACCAATGATAAAGGTCACAGCCATGGTTTCGCCTAAAGCGCGGCCTAAGCCCAACATGATGACCCCGATCAATCCTCTTTTGACATAGGGAATAATAACAGAACAGACGACTTCAAAAGGCGTCGCTCCCAAGCCATAGGCGGCTTCTCTTACCTGTGCAGGCACGGTCAGGAATAACTCCCGAAAGACCGATGCCATATAAGGCAAAATCATAATGGCAAGGATCAAAGAGGCTGTCAGAATATTGGCACCATTCGGTACCCCCGCGACCATTTTTCCTAACCATGTATCCGGTGAAACATGTATCAGAAGCGGGAATTGGATATAATGGGCAAACCAAGGCGCTAAAACAAATAGCCCCCACATACCGTAAACAATAGAAGGAATGCCGGCTAACAGTTCCACCGCAACGGCAATAGGTCTGGCCAAAATTCTGGGGCAGAATTCTACCAAGAAAACGGAAATCCCGATAGCCAGTGGCAAAGCCAGTAATAACGCCAAAAAGGCGGTAATCAATGTTCCTATAATTGGACCCGCTGCGCCATATACTTCCGAAACAGGATTCCATTCACTGGATAGGAAAAAGTTAAATCCGAAAGCCTTAAAGGCTGGCCAGCCACCGATAGCCAAAGCCACGATGATGCCAGCCATAGCAACAAGGGTCAGCGTTGCAGCCGAAAAGCACAGGGAACGGAAAATCATTTCTCCGAAAGACCCCGAAGGAAAAAGACGATTTAATCGAGAAGGCTGGGACAAGGCAGAATCACTCATAAAATTTATCCGACTCTCTTCTGACAGCTATCATCTTTTTCCTCATATCTGTTTAGGCTGATGTGGAATATTACAACAAACAGCCAGAATATACCTATCGGGCAGCGTTATAGACAGCTTTCCCGTTAATTTGAATGTTCGATCCCCATTGCTGGCGGATGAACGTCTTCACTTCTTTCGGTAATGGCGCATAGTCAAGAGATAAAGCATCCTGATCGCCATTCTGATATCCCCAATCAAAGAATTCTAGGATTTTAGCCGTGACTTCAGGCTTGCTTGGGGTGCGATGTAAAAGAATATAAGTCGTCGAAACGATGGGCCAGCTTTCTGCACCTCTCTGATCCAGAAGGGAAATATTATTACCAGCCGCATGCGTCCAATCAGCCGAAGCCGAAGCCGCTTTGAAACTTTCGGTGGAAGGATGCGGGAAACGGCCATCATGATTGGCAATTAAAGCATAAGGCACCGTGCTTTGACGGGTATAAGCATATTCGACATAGCCGATTGAACCGATTGTCTGTTTAACAAAGGCGGCTACTCCATCATTGCCTTTACCACCAAGACCAATCG
>NZ_JAIWON010000148.1 GCF_020216885.1 Zymomonas sp.
TGTTTTATTGCATTATAAAATTGTTTGGAAGAATATTGAAAATAGAACCTATTCTATTATAGGAAATATAAAAACGCTTGGGCTGTTTCCGGCATTAGCCTCTTTTTCTATTGCTGTAGCCTCATGGGACGGCAAGGATATTAATTCTTATTTATGGATTCCAATTATTACTACAAGTATTTTATATCTAATGGCTATATTTATATCCGAAGAACAAAGTTCTTCCCAAGGCGTCATAGCAATATTAGAGTATGCGATAGACATAATTGAGAAGAAGCAGATACAATAACTATGCTTATTTTTGTGTTAAACTATCCACCAAAGCCATAATCGGGGATAAATCGTAACCGGCATTGGCGGCTTCTGCGAAAAGAATATCAGCCTCGGATTCACCTGTCGCCGCGCTAGCCAATGCCCATAAAAAGGTAGAGCGTGTTCCGCTAAAACAATAGGCCAATATCGGTTTATCCGCCTTTTTTAAAATTTCGGCCATCGCAACCACGGCCTTTTCATCAAGACCACCCGCTCTCACTGGAATAGCCGTATAACCAAGGCCTTCCGCTTTTGCTGCCGCCTCTATCACGCTACCCGCGGGTTGATTCGGACTTTCCCCATCGGGACGATTATTGATGATATACCGAAATCCTTGACGGGCAGCTTCCTTGACATCTTCAACCGATAATTGGGGGCTGACGGCGATTTCACTATTCAAACGTTTAAAACGGTTCATTTCTATCCCCAATTGTATGGACTGACAGAATTATGTCATGAAAAGCAAAGGGGCAGGGGACAAAAAAACGATAACAGTAAGATGCCTGATAACTGACCAAATGTGATTTTCTGTGGATAACCGCGCCCCCATCACAGCCATTAACTCTCGCTAATCTGATATAAAGTCGAAATTAGAATCCGGCATTTATAAAACAGAATCCTTTTGAACTCGCTACTGATCTTTTGTCGCTGTCCCGATAGCGACGCATTTTTTGTGTAGCGCTATCTGCCATCGCCTTCTGTTATTTTTTTACTTGTTTAAAAAGCCAGTCTCTCGCCGCTTTGATATAAAAGAATTTGCGTGCCGATGCCATGTGATCGACCCCTTTAAAAGTCAGGAAGGTAATATTCCCGTTTTTATCGAGATAGCTATTGATCTGATGAGTGAGTGATTTCTGGTTATCGACAGGAAAAATCAATGAAGGGTCAAGTGTCTCTTTAGGTCGGATAACAATGCCACCGGCCTCTCTCCAGACGGGAACGCATTTTTCATTCCACGGGGTCGCATTGTGATCTTCTGTTCCAGTGATAATCAGCAATTTTTGCTGAGCAAGACTACGAACATCGCTAGGCCGCTGTTGGCCGGCAATAATCAGACCGGCAGCAAAAGTATCAGGATGCTTTGCCATAAGCCAAAGAGAGGTCATCGCTCCCATTGACCATCCGGTGCAATAGACTCTTTTTGGATCAATTTTTAAGACTTTATCGCGGCGATCTTCGAAATTGGGATTACCGTAATTCCATGTGTTTTTTAGAAGAGATTCGACCAGCTTATAGGTGTTTTCGACATCATATGTATGTTCCCAATAATCGTTCATGGTTGTCCGCTCGTAACGAGGCGTGATTACAACACATTCATGTTCAGCCTGTTCTTCAGGCAGACTCCACAGACTAGCGATACATTGCTCAGTTAATGTTTGTGCGCAATTCCCATCATAACTGGTGCCGGAATGGGTAATAGCCAATAATAGCGGATAGGACTGGCGCTCTCCTCCGGCTTTCAAAAAAGACTTCGGCAAGTAAATACTATATTCTAACCATGCCGAACGCGTATCATCCCACCACCAGTGATTTTGTTCCCAATCATCGACACCGCGAATAACGACGTGATTCCCTCGACGATCAGAATTACTCCACGCGGCTTTACTGGGTGGATAAAGATTTCCTTTAACAGATTTAATCGCTTTATTTTGCAGGATAACAACTCTGTCACTATCCGCTGTTGGAAGGCTTAAATCTGAATCATGCTCAAATTCGATAATGACATATAAGCCATTTTTTGAGGCATTTCGTCCTAATTGAGGCGCATCATGAGTATAAATGGCGACTATAGGGCGATCTTTTGCGGGTTCAGTTGATTGATTTTTATCCGGCTCTTCCGGCATACCCGCAAAAAAGCCCTTAGCCACAGGGTAAACCGCCGCCTTATAACTGTCCAATTTTAAACTGCTGGCATCAATATTGCTGTCATATTCTATAGCGATACCATAAACTTTTTCACCGCCACCCGTCACTTCACAAAGCGCATAGACTTTCTGGATACCGGCTGTTTTGATCTTATCTGACTTGTCATCTAGATCAGGGGCAGCGGCTCTAAATCCGTTACCATTTCCCAAAGCATATGATTTTTGTGACCCCAATAAAGCGCCCGCTAAAGTTGCTCCGGCTGCCACAAAATTCCGTCTTGAGACCTCGGTCATCGTTTTTTTCTGCTTTCAAGGAAAAAATATCTATCGAATTTCTAACATTCTCTACAATGAATACACCCTGAAAAGGACATGCCATGATAAGGATTATTTTTAAGAAAGCAGACAACGGATCAATTTTTAAAGAATAAAAATCAGGCTTTTTCTTGCTGCATCAGCGCAATCGCAGCATCACTCGCCAATTGGTCAGCTCTTTCGTTATCGGGATGTCCGGCATGCCCTTTGACCCATTTCCACGCAATGTCATGTTGGCTAGTCAAGGCTAAAAGCTGTTTCCACAAATCGGCATTTTTGACTGGTTTTTTAGCGGCAGTAAGCCAGCCATTTTTCTGCCAGCCATGAATCCAGCGGGTCAAGCCATCCATGACATATTTGCTATCGGTGGAAAGCTCTATCCGGCAAGGCTTTTTAAGGCAGGAGAGGGCTTCGATAACGGCCTGTAATTCCATCCGGTTATTGGTTGTCGGGTTTTCAGAACCAGAAATCGCTTTTTCATGTCCCTGATAGCGAAGAAGCGCACCCCAGCCACCAAAGCCGGGGTTGCCTTTGCACGCGCCATCCGTCGCGATCATGACGATTTTATCTTGTGTCGAGGAATCGGGCATCACATCAGAAACCCAAAGATTCTAAAGAAGCCTCTCGATAAAAATGCAGTCTCTTGAAAAAGTCACGCGGGTCTTTTGGCACAACCAAAGCATCAGGCGGCGTATTGACCCAATCCCATGCCCGCGTCAGCAAGAAGCGCAAAGCCGCTCCACGTAACAAGACAATAAAAGCGGCTCGCTCTTCTTCCGTCAGGGCAAAACTCTGATGATAGCCTTTAATCAAGGCTTTCGCATGATCAGCAAGGAAATGGTTCTCTTGATCGAAACACCATGCACTATAGGTAATGGCTAAATCCCATGCACGGATTTCGGTGCAGGCAAAATAGAAATCGATAACGCCTTTTAAGCTGTCGCCTTCAAATAACACATTATCGGGAAATAAATCGGCATGGATAACTGAACGAGGCAGATCTTTCGGCCAGAGTTTATCGAGATAATCCAGCTCTTTTTTAACCTCGTCCCCCATATGGGCTTCGATCTGGTTCATGGCTTCAAAACCACATTTTTCAGCCAGAATATGCCAATTTTCAAGATCGAGGCTGTTTTTGCGATTTTGTGAAAAATGGGTCAGACTTTTATGCATTTTACCCAGCATTTCGCCGGTAGCACGGGTTTGTTCCGCATTCGGGGTAGGTGTCCAACGCCCTTGCAAAAATTCGATCAGGCAGGCAGGCCGTCCAGCCAATGTCTGTATCTGCTTTCCATCATAGCTTTTCCATGCCTTGGGAACCGGCAGATTTTCAGCCGCCAAATGATCAGTCAAAGCCATAAAGAAAGGCAGCTCTTCGGGATTCACACGCTTTTCATATAATGTCAGAATATACGAGCGGACATCGGTCGTAATCAGGTAATTGCTGTTTTCGACGCCTTCAGTAATCCCTTTTATCGACAGCAACCGGCCTGAATCCGGATAAAGATCTAAGAATGAAGAGACTTCCTCATCGCTGACCGAAGTATATACAGCCATGTACCACTATTCCTGCTTTATCGAATGGCTCAATATAATTCCTCTCCTGTCCTCTTTGGCATAAGACAGGATTGAAAATTACACTGGCATTTTTGAACACCATTCTTTTATTTTTATTCGACCTTTTGTTACGCCTTACCTGTTTTTTATCAAGTCGGGCGATAGGCTATTTCTTTATAAGCAAGGCAATAATGGGGCAGAATGAGCAAAAATTTTGCCGATAGCGTATTTATTTACGCTTTTCCTTCTTCCTTTGCCTTATTTTCCTTGTTGCCGAGAAGCGCCGGTTCAAAAATCAAAGCGCAAATCAGCGTCCAGACCAAAGAAATCATCAAGATTTTGCCCATGCTGGCCGTTCCGGGATGAGAAGACAGCCACAGACTACCAAAAGCTGTCCCTGTTGCCATAGCCGAGAAAAAGACGGCATGCGCTAAACTGGATTGCAACAGATTCCGTTCGCCATTCCGCCAAGCCATGACAAAATAGATATGAAAGGCCACACCCACCCCGAATAACAGCGGGAAGGCGATAATATTGGCGAAGTTGATCGGCTGGTTAATGATAACGCAGCTTGCCAAAGTCAGGAAAATCGAAAGGATAATCGGTGCCAAGGTAAAGGCGACCTCTCGAACATTCCGAAGAACGATAAACAGCAACAAACAGACAGTAATAAAGGCAAGAATACCTGCTTCGATAAAGGCCTTAGCAATCGTATAGGCGGCGGCTTGGGTCGAAATCGGCATACCCGAAGCTGTCGGAACGATCTTTTGAACCGCTTTGGCAAAGTGGATAAGATTTTCATTGTTATTGCTGTCGCCTGACGGGAAAACCTCGATGCGGATACGGCCATCTTTCGTCGTCCAGCCTTCCTTCAAAGTCTGGGGCAAGGCTTCAGGTGTCACCGCTTCGGCTTGCAGCATCGCTCTCATCTGATCGAGCATGACCGCCAAAGGCATACAGAACATTTCATTGGTTGCCTGTCGCGTTGCAGCAGAACTTCTGGCAAGGCTATCGAGCGAATCCGCCAAGCTACGAGCATCGCTGGCCGAGGCTTGGGTGCTGGTTCCTGCCGCTTCTCTCAAAGAAGTAGCCGTTTGCCGCAAAGAAAGCTGTACTTCCTCATCGCTTGGGGCAGCCTGCGTTTCAATCGGGTTAACCGTCGGATCAAGGATCATATTGGCATCGGAAATAACCGCCAATTTGGGTTCCTGATTGGTCGGCACAAAACTGTTGATCGTGACGACCTGATCGACTTCCGGCAATTTCGACAGGCGTTTCACCCAATCATCGGCTGTTTTGCTATTTGGGGCGACAATATCAATCGTGTTCGGTGTCTGATTAGGATCTTTCATCAAGGATAAAAGGGTAGACATCGCTTCCCCTTTGGGATTCCGCAAATGCAGCGGATTAAAGTCGAATTGCACCCAAGGCAGAAGAATGATGCTAATCAGAGTCAGCCCCAAAAAGCTCCCGATAACCCAACGTCTTTCTTTAACCAGAAAATGATCGACTGGCGCCATATTGCGCCAACCAACATGATGACGGGGTGGGCGCGGACGGAACAGCATCAAAAGGGCGGGCAGCATCGTGACCGAGAAGAATAGGGCAATCAAAATACCGACACCGGCAATCATCCCCAATTCGGAAATCCCGATATAGGCTGTCGGCAAAAAGGACAGAAAACCAAGGCAAACAGCACCCGCAGCCAATAACAAGGAATGACCCAACGCATTGGCGGCATTCAAAAGAGCCTTGGGTTGATTGGGTTCTGTTTCTAATTCGGCTAAAAAACGTACCGAAAGCTGAATCCCAAAATCTACCCCTAAACCAACAAAAAGCGGAATGAAGGCCACGGAAATAAGGTTAAATCGTCCGACTGTTATCAGACCAACCGCAGCCGTCACGATCAATCCGGCAATGGTGGTCAACATGATCGCCGCAACAATACTAGGGGAACGCACCGCCAACCACAGGGTGATAAGCATCGCGCCAATCATTGCGCCTGCTACCAGCCAAATTTTATCAGCCAAAGAAGCAAATTCTTCATCGGCCAAAGGCACGGATCCGGTTAAATGGATATTGACGCCGTGATCGGCATCCAATTTCAGATCACTAGCGGCTTTATGAATAGCATTGCTGGCCTCAAGCCCTGGCATCAAAGCGCTTAGATCGAGAACAGGCTGTGCCAGAATTAACCGTTTTAGAGGCGGTTTCAGCGCTGGATTTTTGCTTGAGAAAAGGAGTTGCCAAGAAAACCATGTCTGTTTTCCAGAAAGCTGGTCACGGATGGCCTTATCAATCGAACGGATCGGAGTCTGGATCTGATCCAGATTGGCCATATGGCGGTTGACCCCCATCAACATGGTATTCAGGGCATTATTGATTCCTCGTAAAGAGGGGTCAGAAGCCAGAGGGCCTAAAAAAGGCTGTGCTGAAATCAGCTGTTGCATCGTATCTTGAACATCCGGCAACTGGCCGAACAAGATGCCTTCACGGGCAAAAAATTGGCCACCATCAGGCCGTGTTACCGTCAGAAAATGCTTTTTATCCTGCCCCAATTTCTCGCTTAATCGGGCGGCAGCGGATTCTGCCAATTCCGGTGTTTGTCCTTCCACAACGATCAGGGTTGTCCCCCCTGTAGATGGAAAAGCATCGGCAAATCTATCTTCATTGACGCGATAGGTTACCTTGGGAGAAATAAGGGTCGCCGTATCTGTATTGATCGCAAAATGGCTCGCCGCGAAATAGGCAGAGACCAGCGTTAAGAAAAGGGTGAAGGCGAGAACAGGCAGAGGAAAGCGGCAGCTTATACCTGCGAGACGCGTTACAAGAAAACGATGCATGATGTGTCCGATATCACGAGATCAATCCGTATGGCTAGCCCAAGCGCCTTAGCTGTTACAACCGGACGATTCAGAATAAAAGATAACTTGGATCATAAAGTCATATCTTCTGTTACTTTTGTAGTCAGTTCAACGACTTCAACAGGCTTTGAGTTCCGATGCAAAGCGGAGATAACCGCGGCAACGATACCATCAGCATCAAGACCGGCTTCAGCATATT
>NZ_JAIWON010000149.1 GCF_020216885.1 Zymomonas sp.
GGTATTACCAAGGTTGTATTCGACCGCGGGGGATTTTTGTTTCATGGGCGGGTAAAAGCTCTGGCTGATGCTGCCCGTGAAGGCGGATTGGAGTTCTAAATGGCTAACGAAAGCGAAATCCAGAAAACGGAAAATGCCGAAGTTGCCAATGCTGCTAACGGCACCAATCCGAACAACGAACGCCGTGGTCGTGGTGGCCGTGGTCGTGGTGGTCGTGGCCGTGATGGCCGTGGTCGCCGTGATGACCGTCGCAACGAAGAAGCTGGTGAAGAGCTGATTGAAAAGCTGGTTCACATTAACCGTGTTTCTAAGACGGTTAAGGGTGGTAAGCGCTTCGGTTTCGCTGCTTTGGTTGTTGTTGGTGACGGTAAAGGCCGCGTCGGCTTTGGTCATGGTAAAGCTCGCGAAGTGCCGGAAGCTATTTCTAAGGCAACTGCTGCAGCTAAAAAGACGATGATTCGCGTTCCGCTTCGTGAAGGTCGCACCTTGCATCATGATGGTCGTGGCCGCTTCGGTGCTGGTCTGGTCTATCTGCGTTCGGCACCGTCAGGTACCGGCATCATCGCTGGTGGTCCAATGCGCGCCATCTTCGAAAGCCTTGGTGTTGCTGACGTCGTGACGAAGTCTGTTGGCACCAGCAACCCTTACAATATGATTCGTGCCACCTTTGAAGCACTGAATGATCAGAAGAGCCCGAAAGCCGTAGCCCAGCGCCGCGGTAAACGGATTGCTGATCTCTTCGGTCGCGGTGGTGCATCTGCAGCTAAGGCTGAAGCTGAAGCTGCTGCGGTTGTGGAGTAAAAATGTGATGGCAACTCTTAAAGTTACTCAGATTGGTTCTCCTATCCGTCGTAGCCCAGATCAGCGTGCAACGCTTATCGGTCTTGGCCTTAACAAGATGCATCGCACCCGCGAATTGAAGGATACACCCGATGTTCGGGGTATGCTTCGCAAGGTTGCTCATCTGGTTAAAGTTGAGAACTAATCTTTTCCTTGTCTTTTGATAAGGAAATTGGCAAAGAACAGCGTCGTCTCGACAAGAGAGGCGCTGTTTTTGTTTTGGAAAGCTTTGATGCGCATAGGCTTTCCTTGAAAATTTTTCTGCGCGCCAAAAGCGAAAGCGAGTGCTTTAATATGTCTTTTAAATTAAACAGTCTGAAAGATAACACGGGTTCACGCGTTGGTCGTGTCCGCGTTGGCCGCGGTATTGGTTCCGGTCTCGGTAAAACCGCTGGTCGCGGCCAAAAAGGTCAGAAAAGCCGTTCTGGTGTTTCGATCAATGGTTTCGCTGGTGGACAGATGCCCATCTATATGCGTCTCCCGAAACGCGGCTTTAACAATATTTTTGCTAAAGACTATGCCGAAGTTAACCTTGGCGTTGTTCAGAAGCTGATTGAAACTGGCCGTCTGGATGCCAAAAACCCGATTGACCATCAGGCTTTAAAAGCGGCTGGTGTCGCCCGCGGTGGTAAAGATGGTGTCCGTATCCTCGCTAAAGGTGAAATTTCTTCTAAAGTAGCTTTCAAAGTGGCTGGTATTTCGAAATCTGCCCGCGAAGCGGTTGAAAAGGCTGGCGGATCGGTTGAAATCATTGCTCGTCGCAATGTTGAAAAGACAGACGCCTAATAGGCTAGACACCAAGCCTGATTAAAAGAAGGACGGTCTGTTAAGGTATTTACCTTTGCAGGCCGTTTTTTCTGGAATAAACGTCATTTTAGGCACAGGCTTGGTTGTCAACTTTGCATTCACTGCTTAAACCCTCTATGTCCGGTTCTTGAGTTTTTATTACTCAAGGGGTCGTGGAAAGAAGATAAGGCTCAAGCTTTTTCTTTATCTTTTGCGACATGTCGATCATACGTCATGATAGTTTTTAAAAATCTATCAGCAATTTTTTCGGGGTTCGACTGAATAATGGCATCAGCAGCCAATCAATTTGCCTCTAATTTCAATCTATCCCAGTTTGGGAAGGCCACTGATCTTAAAAAGCGCTTGTGGTTTACCTTTCTGGCTTTGATTGTCTTTCGGTTACTTTCTTTTGTGCCGTTACCGGGGATTGATCCGCGCACTATGGGCGCGCTTTTTGCGCAAACGCATGGTGGTGTACTGGATTTCTTTAATACCTTTTCCGGTGGTTCTCTAAGCCGCATGTCATTGATCGCTTTGGGGTTAATGCCTTATATTACGGCTTCTATTGTCGTTCAGCTTTCAACTTCTCTTAGTCCACATCTTGAGGCTTTGAAAAAAGAGGGTGAAAGCGGCCGAAAAAAATTGAACCAATATACGCGTTACGGCACGGTTCTTTTGACCGCGATTCAAGGCTATTTTATTGCCGTCGGATTAGAAAACTGGAAAACGCCTGCGGGATTATCTGCCGTAGTCGATCCGGGTTTACTCTTCCGCATCAGCTGCGTGATTTCCCTGATTGGTGGCACCATGTTTTTGATGTGGCTTGGTGAACAGATTACAAGTCGCGGCGTTGGAAATGGAACATCGCTCATCATTATGGCGGGGATTGTTTCACAGCTTCCGGTTATTATTTTAAATACGCTGGAACGCACAAGAAGTGGAGCTGTTAATCCTGCTCTGATTATTGCTGTTATTGCTGTTGTGGCAGCCTTGGTTCTGTTCATCTGCTTTATGGAACGAGCACAAAGGCGTGTTCTAATTCAATATCCGAAACGCCAATCTGCCAATGGGATGATGCAGGCGGATAAAAGCCATCTGCCGTTAAAGTTAAATACCGCTAATGTTATCCCGCCGATTTTTGCGTCTTCTGTTTTGTTAATGCCATTGACGATTACGCAATTTGCTGGCCAGCGGGTGACCGCAGGGGGACGGTGGAGCAATATCCTGATTACGCTGAACCAATATCTGGCACATGGCACATGGCTGTACATGCTGCTCTATGGTCTGGGGATTGTTTTCTTCAGCTTCTTTTATACAGCGATTGTATTCAATCCCGAAGAAACGGCTGATAATTTAAAAAAATATGGTGGTTTTATTCCTGGCATCCGTCCCGGAAAAGCGACAGCAGACTATCTCGATTATTTGCTGACCCGTATTACGGTTATCGGAGCAGCTTATCTGACTTGCATCTGTTTAGTGCCAGAATTTATGGCCAGCGAGTTGGGTATGACCTCTTTTGCTATTGGCGGAACCAGCTTGCTGATTGTTGTTAACGTGACGATTGACACTGTTACCCAGATCCAAAGCCATTTGATTGCCCACCAATATGGTGATTTAATCCGTAAGTCGAAATTGCGCGGTAAAAGCATTCGGCGGCGCCAAAGATTAAAATAGGTTTTCCTGTTTAACAAATCGGAATCTTTACAATGAATATTATTCTTTTTGGCCCGCCGGGAGCTGGCAAGGGAACGCAAGCCCATCGATTGGTTCATGACTTTGGGATGGTTCAGCTCTCTACGGGTGATATTTTGCGTCAGGCCGTTAAAGAAGGCACCGAAGTCGGGAAAATCGCTGGCGAGTTGATGAAAGCCGGTAAGCTGATTCCTGATGACCTGATGATCAGAATTTTGGGCGAGCGTCTCGATAAGCCAGATACCAAAAATGGTGTCATTTTTGATGGTTTTCCTCGGACAAAACCTCAGGTCGAAGCGCTCGATAAGTTGTTGGCAGAACGCCACAGCAAACTTGATTGCGTCATTGAGATTAAAGTCGATGAAAACGCCTTAGTAAAGCGGATTGTCGGACGCTATGTTTGCTCCAAATGTGGTGCTGGATATCATGATGAATTCAAACGCCCCCATAAGGAAGGGGTGTGTGACATCTGTGGTTCTACTGAATTTAAACGTCGCCCTGATGATAACGAAGAAGCCGTTCGGGCAAGATTGGTCGAATACCACGAAAAGACTGCACCGATTTTGCCAGTTTATGAAGCTAGAGGCATTGTCGCTTACGTAGATGGGATGCTCCCCATGGGGAATGTTGCGACTAAAATTGCAGAAATTTTGAAAGAGAAGGGTGCTAAACCTATCTCCGCATAACGCGTCTTTTCTGTTTTTATATCCCAAAGGCAGGTCATTTATGGCCTGCCTTTTTTATATTAAAAGAGGGCTGTTCTGCGCTTCATTTTCTATGATCTTTTGAATAGGCTTTTTTATTGCTATTTTTTTAAAGATTTTTTATAGAAAAAGAGAATAATTGCTGGTTTTGTATCAGTTGTCCTTGACTCATGCCTACCTAACGGTTAGCAAGCTTGCTCTTTTGCAGTTGTGAATCGCAGGGGTGTTTTGGCATGTCTGGGGTGATAGCTGTAATAAAAAAAGCGCTGAGATGAGATATGTGCCACATATCTCGTGGAGCAGGAGACTACAGACATGGCTCGTATTGCGGGTGTCAATATCCCGACAAACAAACGTGTAGAGATCGCCCTTACCTATATTCATGGTATCGGTCCGACCACGGCTAAGAAAATTGTTACTAAGCTTGGTATCGCGCCGGAACGGCGTGTCCAGGATCTTTCTGACAACGAAGTATTGCAGATTCGTGAAGCTATTGATGCTGACTATACGGTTGAAGGTGATCTTCGCCGTCAGGTCGCTATGAACATCAAGCGTTTGATGGATCTTGCCTGCTATCGCGGTTTGCGTCATCGTAAAGGGTTGCCTGTCCGTGGTCAGCGCACCCACACCAATGCACGCACGCGTAAGGGTAAAGCTAAGCCCATCGCTGGCAAGAAAAAATAAGCAGATATCTTCTTAAAAGATATCTTTTTGCTTTTGCATCATCCAGCCTGAGGAATTTTAGGATATGGCACGCGAACCGCAGCGCGTTAAAAGACGCGAGCGTAAAAATATTTCAGCCGGCGTAGCTCACGTTAACGCCAGCTTCAATAATACAATGATCACCATCACTGATGCACAGGGAAATGCTATTTCTTGGTCATCTGCTGGTATGATGGGCTTCAAGGGCAGCCGTAAATCGACGCCTTATGCTGCACAGGTTGCTGCAGAAGATGCCGGTAAAAAGGCCGCTGAACATGGTGTCCGCACTTTAGAAGTCGAAGTTAAAGGTCCGGGTTCAGGTCGTGAATCTGCCCTTCGCGCTTTGCAGGCTGTCGGTTTCCATATCACTTCTATCCGTGATGTGACCCCGATTCCGCATAATGGCGTGCGTCCTTCTAAACGGCGTCGTGTCTGATCGATCTGGCGAAGGGCATCAGTGTCCTTCCTTTTCCATTTTTTTGGTGGCCGGCGGGCAGCCCTGCCGGCTCAACTCACAAGGGGACGAACGTGGCTGTCAACGCTAAGAACTGGCAGGAACTTAAAAAGCCCAACGCCCTGGAAAAGAAAGCGAGCGGGAACGGCAAATGCAAGGCAACTTTTGTTGCCGAGCCATTAGAGCGCGGCTTTGGTCTGACGCTTGGTAATGCACTGCGCCGTGTGCTGTTATCTTCACTGCAAGGGGCAGCCATTACGGCTATCAAGATCGAAAATGTGTTGCATGAATTCTCGTCCTTGAATGGGGTTCGTGAAGATGTGACCGATATCGTTCTTAATATCAAGCAGGTCGCGATTAAAATGCAGGGAGACGGTAGCCGTCGCCTTCATATTTCTCGTACCGGCCCAGGTGTAGTTACTGCTGGCGATATTGCTGTTAGCGGTGATATCGAGGTGATGAATCCAGAATTGGTGATCTGTCATCTTGATCAGGGTGCCGTCTTTAATGCTGAATTGACCGTTGATACTGGCAAAGGCTATGTTGCTGCTGTGGCTAACCGTCCGGCAGACGCACCTATTGGTCTTATTCCAGTTGATGCGCTTTATTCTCCGGTAAGACAGGTTGCATATAAAGTCGAAAATGCCCGCGTTGGTCAGGAACTCGATTACGACAAACTTTTGTTGACGATCGAAACCGATGGTACCATTTCGCCGGAAGATGCGATTGCTTATTCAGCCCGTATCCTTCAGGATCAACTTCAGCTCTTTGTCCACTTTGATGACGGTCTGGCTCCGCCAACCTCTGCTATTGGACAGAGCTCGCTGCCTTCTTCCAGCAGCGAAGCTGAAAATAGTGCTAATCAGCTTAATCGTAACCTTCTCAAGAAGGTTGACGAATTAGAACTCTCTGTTCGTTCTGCTAACTGTCTCAAGAATGATAACATCATTTACATCGGTGATCTTGTTCAGAAGACTGAAGCAGAAATGCTGCGCACCCCGAATTTCGGCCGTAAATCCTTGAATGAAATTAAGGAAGTTCTGTCTGGCATGGGATTGCGTCTGGGGATGGAAATCCCTGGTTGGCCACCTGAAAATATTGAGGAAATGGCCAAAAAGCTCGAACAGGAATATTGATTTCTGTAAACCGGCCTGATTTCAGGCCGGTCTTTCGCAGCAGAGTTAGGCGCTCTCTTTAAAAAAGCGTGGTCCAAGGTACCTAAAACGGCCTTGAGAACAAACGAAAGGATTTAAAATGCGTCATCGTGTAGGCGGCCGCAAGCTGCAACGTACTTCCAGCCATCGTCTGGCTTTGTTTCGCAATCAGGCCGCTGCTCTGATTAAGCATGAACAGATCATCACGACCTTGGCTAAGGCACGTGAATTACGTCCTTACACCGAAAAGCTTATCACGCTGGCTAAAAAAGGTGGCTTGGCTAACCGTCGTTTAGCTCATAGTCGTTTGCTGGACGATACTCAGCTGAAAAAGCTGTTTGACGTTTTGGCTGAACGTTACAAAGACCGTAACGGCGGCTATACGCGTATCATCAAAGCCGGTATCCGTGCTTCCGATGCAGCCCAGATGGCTGTGATTGAATTGGTTGATCGCGATACCACTGCAAAAGGTCAGGATTCTGGCCCTGTTCAGGTTGAAGAACAGGAAAATGAAGAAGCCTGATTTCTGTCAGAGCTTATTTAAAAAAGGGAAGGGGCTTATTAGCCCCTTTCTTTTTGTTTTTTTCTAAAAAATTTCAAAAAAATCAAAGCAGGGCTTGCCTTTCTCGCTCGAGATGATTAGAG
>NZ_JAIWON010000150.1 GCF_020216885.1 Zymomonas sp.
ATAAGAACAGAAGGCACATCCGGTGCTTTTAAAACGACAAATCCCGCAAAGCGATGGTAATGACTACGAAAAGGGATTCTATCCTGCAATTCTCTTTGTAAAAGCGACGCAAAAGACACAGAAGCATTCATCGTCTCGCGACGAGTCAGATCATAAAGAATAGATTTTACGTCACTATTCTGATTTCTCAATTCTCTTGAACCCGAAATATCGGCCTGATTTTCTCTAGCCGCTAAGCGCGCTGCAATCTTGTCCGAAGCGACTTCCGACAAAGTATAAATGGTCGCCCCATGCGGGTTCCCGACAGCCGCACTGTCCGCATGAATAGAAATAAAGAGATCGGCATTCATCCGCCGTCCGATTTCTCTTCGGGTCACCAAAGGCAAAAAACGGTCATCTTCGCGCGTTAAGGCTACCCGAACTCGTCCCGACCGGATAAGGGCATCCCGAATGGCAAGGCCAATCGCCAAAGTCACTTCTTTTTCTCGCAGTCGTCCATCGCGAGAGGAAGAGCCGGGGTCATGTCCCCCATGACCGGGATCAATCAAGACTAAAGGCCGACCGGAAACCCGCGCCCCATAGATGCGAGGCATTGATGGGGCATAACCAGATTCACGTGCGATGGGTATCCGAACCGCTTTTGCCATCGGCACAACTGCAGCCCAAGAGTCATGAGATACGAAAAACAAAAAAAAGATAATCGAACCAAAAGGCTTTTTTTTCAAAAATTTCAGCTTAAAACCCTCAGCCATGCCTTTTAGATATTTAACAGTTACAGATCCCTCTCTGTAAAAAAGGGTCTTTTTTCTTTTCGGATACGCCATTTTAACCGATTACCCTTGTTAGAAGGACTGTGACCAGCCAGAAAAACGCTCATTTTTAAAAAAACATTTTTAGAGCGCAAGCTATTGATATTTATATTTTCCCCCATAAAGGATAAGCTCATCCCACAAGTTGAACAGTAACCATTGCGTCCAACAGAAAGCGATGGTAGCGAATCAATGAAGAGAACAGAAAAAATTTGGTTCAAAAAACGGAATCGCTTCTGCCTCTCGCTGTGACTACTTTATTGAATGATATCTATTTGTGTTTCCGGATCGAAAGCATCGATGCACGCCGCTGTTTTAAGCCTGCCCCATTCCGATAAGGCAGGGCCCGCTGCAGCTAAGACCTTCCGCGCTTATAACAGCGCCGATACTAGCCGCGCGGCCTTTCAGTGCTGTTGTTCATGGCTGACCTCTCAGGTCGGCGCTGGATCCTGTTTCTCAGATGACGACTCTATTTTAGATAATTTTATTATTACTCGCGCGCCCTTTGTCCGAAAAGAATTGTGCAGCGCGACGGAGATTTTTGAATGACTCTTACTAAAATGTTGATTGACGCCCGCCACAGGGAAGAAACCCGGGTTGCCGTCATCAAAGGGAACCGTATCGAAGAATTTGATTTTGAATCGGCTGACCGTCGCCAATTAAAAGGCAATATTTATCTGGCCAAGGTCACCCGCGTCGAACCTTCCTTACAGGCAGCTTTTGTCGATTATGGCGGCAACCGTCAGGGCTTTTTGGCTTTTTCGGAAATCCACCCTGATTATTATCAAATTCCCCGCGAAGACCGCGAAGCCCTTCTTCGTGAGGAAGAAGAATATTCTGCACGCCATAAAAGGCAGCAAGAAAGTGAAGATGATGAAGAGGGCGAAGATTCTTCTGATTCCGAAGCTATCCGCAACGATGCCAATGATGACAGCCTCGAAAATTTAAGAAGTCGGCGGCGGCATTTTGGACGGCATCACTACCGGATACAGGATGTTATCCGGCGGCGGCAGGTTTTGCTGGTTCAGGTTGTCAAAGAAGAACGCGGTAACAAAGGTGCCGCTCTCACGACCTATCTTTCTTTAGCCGGTCGCTATTGCGTCTTGATGCCAAATACCAGCAATGGCGGCGGTATCTCTCGCAAGATTTCCAACCTCGCCGATCGGAAAAGATTAAAGTCCATCATGGCAGAATTAAATCTGCCAAGCTCGATGGGCTGCATTGTCAGAACGGCTGGCCTGCAACGCACCAAAACCGAAATCAAACGGGATTTCGATTATCTTGCCCGCTTATGGGATGAAATTCGCGAAAAAACGCTTCATTCACAGGCTCCGGCGCTCATCTATGGTGATAGCGACCTTGTAAAACGAGCCATCCGTGACATCTACAACCGCGAAATTGATGAAATTCTGGTTGAAGGCGATGATGGTTATCGGGCAGCACGGAATTTCATGAAGCTGTTGATGCCCAGCCATGTCCGCAAAGTGCGACCTTATGCTGATCCAGCACCCCTATTTCAGCGTTTCGGGGTAGAAGCGCAGCTTAACGCCATGTATCAGCCGATTGTTCAACTTAAATCGGGTGGTTATCTGGTTATCAATCCCACGGAAGCCTTAGTTTCGATTGATATCAACTCTGGCCGTTCCACACGGGAACATAATATTGAGCAGACAGCCACCGCAACCAATCTCGAAGCGGCTGCCGAAATCGCAAGACAGCTTCGCCTCCGCGATATGGCCGGATTGATTGTCATTGACTTCATTGACATGGAATCAAGCGCCAATATCCGTCGGGTTGAAAAGGCCATGAAAGATGCCTTGAAACATGACCGCGCCCGTATTCAGGTCGGCCATATTTCCAGCTTCGGCCTAATGGAAATGAGCCGCCAGCGCTTAAGAACGGGTATGCTTGAAGCCTCGACTGTCCCCTGCCCGCATTGTCAGGGATCGGGATTGATGCTGACCACGCCTTCTGCGGGTTTAATGGCCTTGCGGATGATCGAGGATGAAGCCTCACGCGGCAATGGCAGCCAGATTCACGTTCTGACTTCGCTTGATTCTGCTATTTATGTCCTCAACAAAAAGCGGAAAGAATTGGGCAGCATCGAAACCCTTTATGGGGTGACGATCCTGATCGACGGCGATCCTCTGCGTGGCAATAATCAGATATCGGTAGAATCGGCAGGGCCACCTCCCAGCCATGGCCTGATGTTACCACCGCCTTTGCCCACCTCCTCACCAGACGAAATCGACGATTATGAGGAAGAGCCAGAGATCGAAGAGATCGAAGCTGAAGAGGTCATCGAAGCCCCCTTCCGTCGGAATCATCGTCAGAATATGGCTCGTCGCAATTCGTCTTATAATGCCGAAGTAGCGATTCAGGATAACCAGCGTATGGAGCCGAAAGAGGCTGCACAGGCTTTCCTGAATACAGAAGAAGAGGCCAGCCAAGAAGAAGACAGCGAACATAGCCGTCGCAATCGTCGCAGTCGGCGGGGCAGACGAGGCGGTCGTCGGCGCAATGGTGAAAATTTTGCCGAAAAACCTTTAATGCTTTCTTCGGAGGCCTCAGAATCGGCATCGCTTGATGACGATAGCTCCATCAAGGAAAGCTATGAAGGCGAAGCTCTGCCGGTAGAAAAAGCTATCGAAAAAAGCCCCCCAACAGAAGAGGCTAGCGAAGCTGAAAACAAAACTGCCCGCAGCAGTCGGACAAGACGTCGCCCTCGCGCTCGCTCGCCTAAAGTAGAAAGCGAAAGCTATCAGGCACCGGCCAATGTTCTTCAGGAAGAAATACCTCCGGCTGAAACAGCGGTTGTAGAGGTAAAGAGCGAAGAACCGATTGCAGAAAAACCAATCGCCGACGCCGAAGCAGTGGTCGTCGCTTCTAGTGAACCCGAAACGGTAGAAGAGGCAAAACCAAAGCGGGTCAGAAAACGGACAACGACTACCCGCCGTAAAAAAGCGGAACCCAAAGCCGCTGACAACGTCGAGGAGTCAGAAGACAGCAAAGCTGAAGCCGAAACCAAGCCAAAACGTCCGGCAACGAGACGGACGAGAACGACCAAGGCCACTACAGCAAAAGCCGCCGCTAAAAAGGCTGCGCCCGAAAGCGAAACCCCAGTCGTCGCCAAGGCTGAAACCAAGACGGTTGAAAAGACCGATGACAAGGCCGTCAAATCAGAACCCCCCAAAGATTCTGATACGGCTCCCATCTCCAACAGCAAGGAAGAAGCTGAAAAGCCAGCCCCTCGCCGTGGTTGGTGGCAGCGGACATTTGGGGAATAAAAATATTCCCATAGTATAAAGAAAGAGCAGGGCATAAAAACCCTGCTCTTTTTGTTTTCTAGAACAAGAAAAAACAATAAATATAGAAAAAATTCCAAAAAGATAATTCGTACTAAACCAGAATATAAAGAATATTTCGATTTAAGGACTTAAAAATGTGATAAAAAATCAAAAATATGGATATTCAATATTTAATTTTAAAAATTAAAAAGAGTGCTTCATAATTTATAAAAAATATTTATCAAACTTTTATCCATTCCGGTCGTTATCTTATAAATAAGCGCTTATATCTGGGTGTAGAGTCCGTTCTTTAGCTATCAGGGTTTTCGTTTTTTCATGATACGCCGTTTTTGGCTCTTCATCTCTTGTTTGATGATCAGCTTTACGTTGATTCAGTCAGCCGCCTTTGCACAGGAAATTCTTCAAGATGCCGAGAGCGATGCTCTTTTAAAAAAGGCATTGGCACCCTTGGTCGCGGCTACTGGATTACGGGATGTCAAAATCCTGATCGTCAATGATTCTGAAATCAATGCCTTTGTTGCCGGTGGGCAGATGGTCTTTATCAATTCTGGCACAATCATGGCCGCTGATAACATTAACCAGATTCAAGGTGTTGTCGCTCATGAATTAGGGCATGTGACTGCAGGGCATGTTATCAACTCAAGCGGCATTAAAGAAGCAGGACGCATCAGTGTCGCAGCGATGATTTTACAAGCGGTTTTGGTGCCGCTTTCTGCCATCGTTCCGGCGGCTGGCGCTATCGGTACTATGCTGGGCGGGATCGGTAGTCAGGTCGCGGTGCAGCATTACCTCGCCTTCACCCGTACACAAGAAGCCAGTGCCGATGCTGCCGCCGTCAAATTTTTAAAAAGAGCTGATATCTCTGGCCGCGGTCTGCTGGAATTTTTCGGAAAAATTCGCAAAATAGAATATCGTTCGATGCCGGCCGATTCCGATGGTAGTTTTGCCAGCGACCATCCTATGACGGCAGATCGTGAAATGATGCTTCGAGGTGATCTTGAGAATCTTCCGGCATGGAACCGTCCCATTGATCCCCAGTTGCAGCAGAGCTTCCTTCGGGTCAGAGCCAAATTAACCGGCTATCTTGCTGATCCGAACGAAGTGCTGAAAGAATATCCGGACGATGCCCACAATATTCCCGATCTTTACGCTCGGGCTTATGCTTTTCATCGATTGTCCTATTTCAAACAATCAATGGATGAAGTTGAAAAACTACTCAAACTGATTCCTAAAGACCCCTATTTTCTAGAATTGAAAGGTCAAATTCTACTCGAATCCGGTCATCCAGATGAAGCCTTGGAACCCTATAGAGAGGCAACCGAAATATCACAGTCGCCGCTTATTGCGGCCTCCTTTGGCCATGCCTTGATGGCAACAGAGGATTCTTCCCATTATGCTGAAGCTAAAAAAGTGCTGACAGTTGCCGTTGATCGGGAAGAAGATAATCCGCTTGCATGGTTTGTCCTTGGCAGCATCTATGACCGCGAAGGCGATGTTGCCCATATGAATTTGGCAACGGCTGAACGTTACAGCCTTAGTGGTCAAACCACTCTAGCGATGGATGCGGCGGATATGGCGCTAAAAGGACTTGATCCGAATAGCGCCGAATGGCGACGTGCTAACGATATTGCGACGACTGCCCGTCAGGCACTGGCTAGCAAGAAGAAAAAATAACCGACTTAACCCTAAAAAGGAACCGCCTAATATGCCCGATATGCCGAAGCCAACCGAAGAGCTAAGAGTGGAAAATAAAAGCTGTCATAAAAAAAGTTGCCTTTGTTCTGCTCTGGCCGGAGCCATCGGTGGTAGCGTTGTCGTGCTGGGCTATTTGTTATCAAGCCATTTGATATCAGGAAAATCGGACGAACCCGTTCGGGACTATCTCATGGAACATCCCGAAGTTATTCCCCAAGCCATGGAAGCCCTACAGCAACGAGAAACCGATAAGCTGGTTTCACAAAATAGAACGGCTTTGGAAACACCTTTTGCTGGCGCATGGGATGGCGCAGAAAAAGGCCGCGTGACGATTGTCGAATTTTCGGACTATGCCTGCGGTTTTTGTCGTAAAGCTAATGGCGATCTCAACCGCCTTTTATCCGAAGATAAAGATATCCGTCTAGTGATACGGCAATTGCCGATCTTGGGACCCGACAGCGAGATTGCTGCCCGCACAGCCTTAGCTATTGCAAAAAACAGTTCTAAATTCAGTGAATTTCATCACCAGATTTATAACAGCAAGCATCTTTCACCCGAAGTCGTCGCTGATATCGTCAAATCTTTAGGACTCAATCCTCAAGAAGTCGCCAAACAGGGTAGCGATCCGGCCATCACGCAAGAGATTACCAAAAATATTCTACTAGCGAGAGAATTGGGTCTAACCGGCACGCCAGCCTTTATTATTGGAGACAAAGTCTTCTCCGGTGTTGCCGGATATGATGCCTTAAAGGAAGCTGTCGCCAAAATTCGAGGAAAATCGTCAAAATAATATTTTCAAATCCAAAGAAATATTTTGTTATTATTCTATTCTTGCTTTGGATAGCTGACATGGAGATATCACCTTCTCCAAAAAGGTGATATCTATATTTCAAAAATATCCTGTATATAACATATATATACTTTTTTTATTTCTTTAAAAAAATAAAATTATTTTTTTTAGAAAAAAATTAATAAGAACAATAGTCTGACAAAATATCTTTTTTAAAGCCTTCCAATTTAAATAATAAAATGAT
>NZ_JAIWON010000151.1 GCF_020216885.1 Zymomonas sp.
AGGGGTTACGTTCCAGCCGTTTGCCCTGTTCTTTTATGTCTTCAATCAGGCAGTCAACACCATAAAGCGCGACCCGACGATAGTCACCGATAATCCGGCCACGACCATACGCATCTGGCAGACCCGTAATAATTCCAGAGCGACGGCAAGCCATGATTTCCGGCGTATAGACATCAAAGACACCGTCATTATGGGTTTTCCGTAAAGTCGGGAAAATTTTTGACAGGCTTTCGTCTTCTTTGAAGCCATAGGCTTCCAGACCTTTTTTACTCATGTGATAGCCGCCGAAAGGCATGATTGCCCGTTTCAGCGGAGCATCAGTCTGTAACCCAACGACGACCTCAAGGTCTTTTTCAATAAAGCCCGGTGCATGTGCTGTGATATTGGAAACTGTGGAAGTATCTACATCGAGCACACCGCCTTGGGTTTTCCGTTCGGCCTCGAGAGAGACTTGTAATTTTTCCCAGAGTTTAGTCGTCTTGGGCGTGATACCGGCTAGAAAATCGCTATTTCCGGTATAGCTAGTAACATTTGACAGGATAAAATCACGCGTGTCGATTTCTCGCTGCCATTTGCGCCCTTTAAAACCCCGCCACGGATCAAGGGCAGAGTCCATCCGTTGATTTTCGGCATCTGGTGCCTGTGTGGCGGCAATGTCAGGTTTTTCCAGGGTGGAAATGGTCATGTCGCTTCAACCTTTGATTCTATGAGCGAGAAAAGACTTAGGAGATATATCTAACAAAATTCGACCCGATCTGACAGCTATTATTAAAAGACAGAATAAGGTCGCGCGCTTTTTATCAGCTAACTCTAACAAAAAACAGAATCATTTGAAAAAGAATAATAGAATACTCTATATTTAAATTATAAATTGAGCCTTCTTCATATGGCTTTTTAATCACAACATCCCTAAAATCGGAAAATATCTGTTCCCTTTGATAGTCTGTTATCAGAGATAGAAAATAATTCGATTTCAAAAATCGTTATTTTCAATATTGAGACGTACGTCCCTTTTCCCTTACACCTATCGTGACTTTCTTTTGAAATCGCCCCTATTCAACGAATTACTGGGCAAGTTTTGAAATAAAGCCCTTAATCGCTTCATCACTATTTTATTTAAAAATTGTTATTGATTTATAAATAGATGCTATAACTACAGCAATATACTCAAAACAATCTGACATGAGCATATTACATTTTAAAATTTATCAAAAAAATAAATAAAATTAAAGAAATATAAAATGATAATTAAACCCGATTGAAGATAAATAGACTGTGGATAGAGATTATTACCCCCAAGGATCAAGAAATTCTCTATTGACACAATACCCGATGCTATCAATACACCGATAATATATAGGGGGCATTTTACAGATTCAGGAAGCTGATCCCTGAAGAAAAGCCCATAGACCCTAATAATTCCTAATATTATCGACGGAGCCATTTCTATGGTACCAGATGCGACCGCTTTAATGCTCGCCCGAATACAATTTGCATTCACGGTGGGCTTTCATATTATCTTTCCGGCTTTTTCTATTGGCCTTGCAGCTTATCTGGCTGTTCTTGAAGGCTTGTGGTTGAAGACTGGCCGGAATGTCTATCTTCATCTTTTTAAATACTGGATTAAAATTTTCGCGCTCGTATTTGGTATGGGCGTGGTTTCCGGCCTTGTGATGGCCTATGAATTCGGGACGAACTGGTCTCTTTTCTCTCAGAAGGCTGGGGCTATAACGGGCCCGCTTTTGGGATATGAAGTGCTGACCGCCTTTTTCCTTGAAGCCGGATTCCTCGGTATCATGCTATTTGGTCTGGGACGGGTTGGAAAAGGTCTGCATTTTTTGGCGACCTGTTTGGTTTCTATCGGCACCCTGATTTCCATGACCTGGATTTTGGCTTCCAACTCATGGATGCAGACCCCAGCTGGCTATAGCATTGATCCAAAAACCGGCCATTTCTTGCCGAAAAGCTGGTTTGAAGTGATCTTTAACCCCTCCTTCCCTTACCGTCTTGTTCATATGGGTATGGCAGCCTTTATCTGTGTGGCTTTTGTGGTGGGGGCTACCGCCGCTTTCCATATGCTGCGCGACCGTAAAAACGGAAAACCGGTAACGGAACCTGTCCGCGTGATGTTTTCCATGGCATTGTGGATGGCCGCCATTGCAGCGCCCTTCCAGCTTTTGGCTGGTGATATGCATGGTTTGAATACCTTGAAATATCAGCCCGCCAAAATCGCAGCGATGGAAGGTGACTGGGAAAGCGAAGGCCCAGCCTCTGAAATTTTGTTCGGTATTCCGAATATGAAAACCGAACGCACCGATTATGCCATCAAAATTCCTTATGCCGGTTCTTTGATCTTGACCCATAGCCTGAATGGCAAGGTTCCCGGATTAAAAGATTACCCCAAAGACCAGCGTCCGCCTTCCCCGATCCTGTTTTTCTCTTTCAGAATCATGGTCGGTCTGGGTGGTCTGATGATCCTGTTAGGTCTTTGGTCGCTGTTCCTGCGTTTCCGTGGTCAGTTATATAATAATAAAGCCTTGCAATGGGCGACGTTGTTGATGGCACCGTCAGGCTTTATCGCCCTGTTATGCGGTTGGGTCACGACTGAAGTCGGTCGCCAGCCTTATACTGTTTACGGCTTGCTCCGCACCTCGGATAGTGTTTCTCCGGTTATGTTGCCGAGTATGATTTTCTCGATGACGGCCTTTGTGATCGTTTACTTCTTCGTTTTCGGAGCGGGTATGCTGATCTTGTTTCGGATGCTTTCGCATCAGCCTTCTTCCCATGAAAAAGGTGCCGATCCGGAAAATCCTCTCCAGAATAGCCATGCCAAAGGGGCAACCCGACTGGCTCAAGACCTTTCCGGTAAACGGAGTTAACTGACAATGACTGCAACAGAATATTGGCTGCCCGTTGTCTGGGCATGTCTTGCCGCAGTAGGTATCCTTATCTACGTCGTCCTTGATGGCTTTGATTTGGGTATCGGAATCCTATTCGCGACCCAAAAGGATGAAGAGCATCGCGATGTGATGATGAATACCATCGCACCGGTTTGGGATGGTAATGAAACATGGATGGTTTTTGGAGGTGCTGTTCTTCTCGGTGCTTTCCAGACCGCTTATTCTGTGATTTTGCCTGCTCTTTATCTGCCCCTTATTATGATGCTGCTTGCCCTTATTTTTCGGGGCGTTGCTTTTGAATTTCGGGTTCATGCCCATAATAAAGCCGCGCGTTGTCTTTGGGGGGCTGCCTTTATGGGGGGGTCAACCCTTGCGACTTTCTGCCAAGGTATGGTTCTTGGTGGTTTGCTTCAGGGGATCAAAACGACAGGCCATCATTTTACCGGTAGCGCCTTAGATTGGCTCAATCCTTTTTCGATTTTCTGTGGTTTTGCTTTGGTTGTCGGTTACGGTTTATTGGGTGCCGGATGGTTGATCTGGCGGACGGAAGGCGAATTACAGGCCTATGCCCGTCGCGCCGCTCGCTGTTTGGGTAGCCTTTTGCTCGTCTGTATCGCCATTGTTGCGGTTTGGACGCCTATGCTGCGTTCGACCTATCTCAACACTTGGACGAATAGTTCAAGCCATGCCGTGGCGGCGGTTGTCTTGGCCGTTCTTGCGGTGTTGGTATCCGTTGTCTTCTTCCGTAGCCTGAAAAGCGGTAAAGACAGAACGCCTTTCCTTTGTGCCTTGGGATGGTTTATTCTTAGCTATATCGGTCTGGCTTTGTCCGCGTGGCCGTATATCGTGCCGCCTTATATCACCATCTGGCAGGCCTCTTCGCCTGTTACCAGTCAGACTTTCTTGCTGGTCGGAACGGTCATCCTGCTGCCTTTGGTATTGGCTTACACCATTTATTGCTACAAAATCTTCCATGGCAAGGTTACCAGCAATGACGGGTATCACTAGGATGAAGTGGTTTCAGCGTTTCAGATTACCCTTGGAAGCCGATGAAGCCGATCATGCCCCAAAAGATTTTGGTCGACGGATGGGCTGGTTTATTGGGCTTTGGGCAGGCAGTGTTGTCGTCACCATTGTTGTGGCGAAACTTCTAAAAATGCTCATCCCTCATTAAGGGTGACGATACGATCGAAAAAAGCCGCAGATGTTGAGTCTGCGGCTTTCTTATTATGGAAACGCATCTATTCTACGGTTTTTGCGCCAGAATTATGGCAGAATGGCTATAACCAACCGTCCTTTTTCCAAGGAGAATTATTATGTCCGAACCCCTGCCCCAAGCTATTGTTACGCCTATCACGCCTACTGCAATTTTTTTGGTTGTGACCCTTAAAGAAGGAAAAGAGGCAGAAGATACTATTCGCTCTTTCTGTCCTGATTTATCGGCTTTGCGTCGGACGGTTTCGCTTCGGGATCGAGATGCCCGTTTGACCTGTGTGATGGGTATTGGTTCAGAGGCTTGGGATCGTTTATTCCCTGATGCACCTCGCCCAAAAGAGCTACATCCGTTCAAAGAATTAAAAGGCGTGCATCATGCGGTTTCAACAGCCGGTGATTTGCTGTTCCATATCCGCGCCCATCGGATGGATATTTGCTTTGAAATGGCATCGCTGATTATGGAGCGGATTCGGCCTGCCGTTCAAGTTCAAGATGAAGTCCATGGCTTTAAATATTTTGATTCCCGTGCCTTGATCGGTTTTGTGGATGGGACGGAAAATCCCGAAGATGAGGAAGCCTGCGAGGCTGTTCTTATTAGAGAGGATGATCCCGATTTTAAAAATGGCAGCTATGTTATCGTCCAAAAATATTTTCATAATCTTGATGCGTGGAATAAATTGCCGGTCGAAATGCAAGAAAAAATTATTGGCCGGAAGAAGCTATCCAATGTCGAATTGGATGATGAGACCAAACCCGACTATGCCCATAATGCCTTGACCGTTATTGAGCGGGATGGCGAAGAATTGGCAATTTTACGGGATAACATGCCCTTTGGTGAAATTGGAAAAGGCGAATTCGGCACGTATTTTATTGGTTATGCCCGTTCGCCTTCTGTGACCGAAGAAATGCTGGAAAATATGTTTATCGGTCGTCCTAAAGGAAATTATGATCGTTTGCTTGATTTCAGCACGCCGGTAACCGGCTGTTTATTCTTTACGCCTTCTGCTGATTTTTTGGATGAGGTTGAATAAACGCTCAAAATGGTTTTCTTGGGCAGGGGATGGTGGCCTATTTTAGTCCCCTGCCGTCAATGGGTCGTTTGTTTTTTCCGGTGGCAAGAACCAAAATTATTATAAAACGAGAAAGATCCTGTGTTTATGTCCCGTACAAATTTGAACGACCTGCAATCTTTTTTGATTGTTGCACAGGAAAAAAGTTTTACAAAAGCGGCGGCCAAATTAGGGGTGTCTCAATCGGCGCTTAGCCATACCGTCAGACAACTGGAAGCCCGCCTTAATCTGACATTGTTAATAAGAACAACCCGCAGTGTTACCCCGACATCCGCCGGAGCATATTTAATACAAAATATGGCACCCCATTTTGACCAAATAGAAAAACAACTGGCTTCAATTGGGGAATTGCGCAATCAACCTACTGGCACCATTCGGATTACCTCTACAGATGATGCGCTTGCCTATATCGTTCGTCCTAAGATCAAGGGTTTTTTGCAGAAATATCCGGGCGTTAAAATAGAGTTAGTATCTGATATAAAATTGGTTGATATTTTTACTGAAAAATTTGATGCGGCTATCCGACTAGGCTCAGGACTCATAGCCAGAAGATGACGGTTGCGGCGAGGCAGATGGCTGAGAAGAAGACATTCGGGCATCTGTCATAGCGGGTTGCGACCCGCCGCCAGTCCTTGAGCCTTCTGAACATAATCTCGATGCGGTTGCGGCGTTTATATTTTCTCTTATCGTATTTGACTGGTTTTCCGCGGGATTTTCGTCCTGGAATGCAGGGCAGCAGCACCGATATAGTCGCTGATCTGCCCCGCAGTCATGAAAAAGCTCAGCGGTCGTCCGTTCTGATCGGTGATCGCATGCAGCTTCGCCTTTTGTCCGTCCGATCAGACGCCCTGGATCCCTTTTTTTAGCCGCAGGCTTGAAACCGTGCGGTGCGCTTTGAGATACGTCGCATCAATCATGATTGTCTGAGACTCGGCTTTCGCAGCAGATAGGCCATCCATCATCCGCATGAAAATGCCCATGTCGCCCCAGCGCTTCCAGCGGTTGTACAGCGTCTTATGTGGACCGTATTCCCGGGGCGCATCACGCCAGCGCATCCCATTACGGTTCACGAAAATGATCCCGCTCAACACGCGGCGGTCATAAACACGGGGTCTGCCGTGGCTCTTTGGGAAAAAGGGCCGCAGACGATCCATCTGTTCATCCGTCAGCCAAAACAAGTCGCTCATCTCCAGTCTCCTCGCAGAGCCTGAATCAGATTTCCGTAATCAAATCAATGGGTCCTGAGCCTAAGGAGAGCATGTTCCATCCCAGCATGAAGGCGGAGATGGACACACTCGACGATGTGCCGGAAATGCTGCCGAGTGCCTCGGCGGCTTCCAGCCGTTCTTCGGGTCTTCGGGGCGGTTGAGGGCGTAGATCGCCGAGGCACTGCGGGCACTGATCGAGAAAGTCGTTCTCACTCCCGGCCCGAACCGGGGCGAGATTGACGCGATGCTGTATGGAGAACTGGGAACGATCCTAACCTGGATCGAGCGGCAAGCCATTGGAAAGGCAAAAAAAAGCCGTTAGCTGAGGGCTAACGGTGTTGGTTGCGGGGGCAGGATTTGAACCTGCGACCTTCAGGTTATGAGCCTGACGA